>CALJBY010000205.1 GCA_938024025.1 uncultured bacterium | reverse complement strand
CTAGTGCAATGGGCTTCGATCCATCACAGATCATTAAGGCATCTTGTGGCAGTGTTCTTTCATTGCCGTCAAGGGTGGTAAAGGATTCGCCGGGAGTGGCCCGTTTAACGACTATCTTCTGCTGGTCAAGGAGTACCAGGTCGAATGCATGGAGGGGTTGACCCATTTCAAGGAGTACATAGTTGGTTGTATCCACTACGTTATTGATTGATCTCATGCCGCACGATTCCAACCGCCTTCTCATCCACAGGGGAGAGGGGCCTATGGTGACGTGGGATATGATGCGTGCACAGTAGCGGGGACAGAGATCAGGATCTTCGATGGTTACGGAGGTGAGGGCGGCAGTAGCATCTCCTTTTTCTACAAGCGCGGGAGAGGGGAAGTGTACCTTTTGATGGGTGAGCGCAGCGATTTCTCGTGCGATACCTATAACACTCAGACAATCGGGGCGATTGGGTGTCAAGCTGATTTCAAAGATGACGTCTTTTATTCCTAAAGATTCAGTGAGGGGTTGTCCCAGCTGCAGATGGGGTGAGAGTATCATAATGCCCGATCCATTATCCCCTAAAGCCAGTTCGGACTCGGAACAGAGCATTCCCTCAGAGCGTTCGCCGCGAATTTTTGCTTTTTTAATGGTTATGCCGTTAGGCAGGGTTGTGCCCGTGAGGGCGAGGGGCACTTTATCACCCGGTTTCATGTTCTGTGCCCCACACACGATGGAACAGGTGCCGCTTCCCGTATCGACCTCACAGAGTGATAATTTATCCGCATTGGGATGGGGGCTCACGGAGATGATATGACCAACGACAACACCATCAAGTTCACTGCCTACTTCCGTGACAGCATCAACCTCGCTGCCGGCCATGGTAAGCAGGTCGCCCACTTCCTTGGGGTCGAGGTTGACAGGCACATACTCTTGTAACCACTTGAGGCTTATCTGCATAGATGGATTAACCCTTTGTCTCGTTCAGCTTCCCTGCCGAGTGTTCCGGTTCCCGGTGCTGAGCTACTGATTTTCTACAAAACTTAGTTGTCCAGTCAAACTGGCTTGCTAAAATTGGTCTAAAAACCTGACGTCATTTTCGAAAAATAACCGGATATCATCAATACCATATTTCAACATGGCAATTCTCTCGATGCCCATACCGAAGGCAAACCCGCTTACCTGTTCTGGATCGTACCCCACCATTTTGAATACAGCGGGATGTACCATACCCGAACCCAGTATTTCAAGCCAACCGGAACCGGAACATACCCTGCATCCTTTCCCGGCACAGATGACACACTGGATATCTATTTCCGCACTTGGTTCAGTAAAGGGGAAAAAACTGGGGCGGAACCTGATGGCACAGTCTGCACCAAACATGTGGTGGACAAATGCGGTGAGTACTCCCTTAAGATGGCTAAAGGAGATATCTTCACCTACCATGAATCCTTCTATCTGGTGAAACATGGGCGTGTGTGAAATATCTGAGTCACGCCGATATACCCTGCCCGGTGCAATAATACTGACCGGTGGCTTGTGTTTCTCCATGGTTCTGATTTGTACCGGAGAGGTGTGGGTTCTCAAGAGGACATCTTCTGTTATGTAAAAGGTGTCATGCATGTCGCGTGCTGGATGGTCGGGGGGCATGTTTAAAGCTTCAAAATTGTAGAAATCAAGTTCTACTTCCGGCCCCTCAGCTATCTGAAAGCCCATAGCAGTAAATATTCCGGTGATCTCATCATTGACGTGGGTAACGGGATGTGTGCTTCCCCGGGGGAGCCTTCTTCCCGGCAGGGTAGGGTCGAGTGTTTCCTGTTGCTGGTTTTCTTCTTTTTCCTTGATGGCGGCGAGACGGTGATCAATCTTATCGGCTAAACTATTTTTTGCCTGATTGATCAGCTGGCCGGCAAGCGGCCTTTCCTGTTCGGGAAGCGTTCCTAGTTGTCTGATGAGGAGGGTAAGCTTGCCTTTCCGGCCCAGAAACTGACTCCTGACCTGCATGAGCTGGTTTCTATCTTCTGCAGTGGATAGAGCACGTTCTGCTTCGGCAGAAAGGTGCTCAAGCTTTTCTTTCATGGTAGCTAGGGAGCGGGGAAAAGAAGTTTTTTATATATTTTCTTTTGCTATCATTGAGATCTTGGAAAAGGCGTTGGGATCTGCTATGGCCAGGTCAGCCAGTACTTTTCTGTCGATGTCAACTTCAGCCTGTTTAAGCCCTTTAATGAATTGGCTATAGGTGAGATCATTAAGCCTGGCGCCAGCATTGATTCGAGTGATCCACAAACTGCGGAAATCTCTCTTTTTCGCTCTCCTGTCCCGGTAAGCATAGTTAAGGGCTCTATCAACGGCCTCTTTTGCTGTTCGATAGAGGCTGCTCCTGCCGCCTACATATCCCTTAGCCTGTTTTAAAACCTTTTTTCTTCTTTTCCGTGCTCGTACACCTCGTTTAACTCTGGACATGTTCTTAAAACCCTTCCTTTGAGCTGTTTATGCTGCGTTTACCTTTTGTTTGGTACGGTGTGCTGACTAGAGATAGGGGATCAACCTGCGGATGCCTTTGGCATCCACCTTTTCAACAAGCCCCCCCTGTCGCAGCGATCGTTTTCTCTTAGGGGATTTTGTTGTTAGTATGTGGCTGGCATATGCTTTCCGCCGTTTTATTTTTCCGTCCTTGGTTTTCCCGAACCGTTTAGCCGCACCTCTATTCGTTTTTATTTTAGGCATAGCTTAACCTTTCTCAATCCTCCCTTTTACCGTGATGATTGATGAGTACACTAGTGCTCAGATGGTAACCGTTTGTTATAGTGAGTAAGGGGTACTGCTCAGCTTTTGGGCGCAAGCAGCATAATCATGTTCCTTCCTTCCAGTTTAGCGGGATTTTCAACAATGCCGACATCTTCTGTTTCCTCGGCAATCCTGTTCATGACTTGATGTCCTCGTTCAGGATGGGTAATTTCCCTTCCCCGGAAGATGAGGGTTATTTTAGCTTTATCTCCCTGTGTGAGGAACTTTTTGATGTGACGTATCTTGAATTGAAGGTCATGTTCTTCTGTCTTGGGCCGTACCTTGATTTCCTTAATATGCGTTACGCGGGGAACATGCTTCTTCTTTTTGGCCTGGTATGTTTTTTTGCTCTGCTCGTACTTGAACTTCCCGTAGTCCATGATACGACAAACAGGAGGAGAGGTAGTAGGTGATACCTCCACCAGGTCCCGACTTGCTTCACGTGCAATGTTCAACGCCTCAGCTATAGGAAATATGCCAAGTTGTTCTCCCTGAAGATTTATTACCCTTACTTCTTTGCTGAGAATTTTGTCATTAATCCTTAACTCTTTTGCTATATTCTTCACCTCCTTTAGTCATGATAGGCATCTTGCGCGAGCTCCTTACTGGGGCACGTGAGATTCTTTTTTAATCAAGGAAATAAATTCATCGAGGGGCATCATTTTGAGATTCTCTCCACTGCGGAGCCGGGGAGAAACCCCCCCCTCTGCTACTTCCTTGTCGCCAATTACTACCATGTAGGGAATTTTTTGTAATTGTGCCTCCCGTATTTTTAGTCGCAGGCTTTCATTCCTGAAATCCTTTTCCACCCGAATAGAATGGGACAAGAGCTGTTGAAAGACATCTTCTCCGAATGCCGCATGTTTGTCAGTGATGGTGAGAAGCATAACCTGGACAGGTGCAAGCCAGGTGGGAAAGGCACCGGCATAGTGTTCAATAAGCACACCCATGAATCTTTCCAGAGAACCCAGTATCACCCGGTGCAGCATTACCGGCCGATGTTTTTCCCCGTCACTCCCAATATAGCTCAAATCAAATCTTTCTGGTAGAGAAAAATCGCACTGGATAGTAGCACATTGCCATTTTCTGTCAAGCACATCTTTTAGGGTAACATCAATTTTTGGGCCATAAAAAGCGCCATCCCCTTCATTAATGTGATAGGGCATGTCATGTTCGTCCAAAACCTTTTTTAATGCAGCGGTTGCCCGCTCCCAGTCTTCATCGCTCCCTATGGTTTTTTCCGGACGGGTGCTTAATTCCATCTCAAAATCAAAATCAAAAATGTTCATTACATCTGCTACAAAATCGATGATGGACTTGATTTCGTCATGTAATTGTTCGGGGGTACAGAGGATGTGCGCATCGTCCTGGGTAAACTCCCTCACCCGTGGGAGGCCGTGTAAAACTCCCGCCCGCTCATGGCGGTGCACCGTGCCCAACTCAAAGTAGCGCAGGGGCAGATCGCGGTAGCTTCTTAATTTAGACTGGTAGATAATCATATGGGCAACACAATTCATGGGTTTCAGTCCATACTGCTGCCCGTCAACGTCGGTGAAGTACATAAATTCCTGATAGTTTTCCAGGTGGCCGGACTTTTTCCACATATCAACCTTCAGGATTTGAGGCCCTTTTACCAGCTGGTAACCCCTTTTTAAGTGCTCCCTAACCTCAAAATCCTCTAGGAGCCTCCTTAGGAGGGCGCCTTTCGGGTGATAAATAATGAGACCTGCTCCCACCTCGTCACTGATACTGAACAGTTCAAGTTCTTTACCCAGTTTTCGGTGATCACGCTTTTTTGCTTCCTCCAGGTGTGCTAAATAGGTTTTAAGCTTTTTTTTATCGGCAAAGGCAGT
>CALJBY010000204.1 GCA_938024025.1 uncultured bacterium | reverse complement strand
ACCACCCTTACAATATAAAAATCCATCACTCCAATACTCCACCACTCCATTACTTCACTCCAGATTTATTGTCCGCAACCTGTTACTCATCACTCCAGTTTTTATAATCCGCAACCTCACTCCACAAAGGGCGGACTTCTGGACGGAGTCTATTAACACAATAATTTATATAGACAAAGTGTCAAAAAATGCTATTTTATAATCAGGCAGGTGCTCTAGGGTGTTTATGTTCAGAGATGTTGTGTGTGCGTTGAACGGTTCACCTTAAAAGCTGGGTAGCGTACACGCCGGCAAGCCTTCACGCCACCATACTGTTTGCATGTGCTCTTGAGGTTCCATTTTTTCTACCAGACGGTACGACTTTCTTACGAAAGACCAAAATGTTATTAACGAGCGTGCCATGAGACTCATAGACAGGTTACGGCGCAAAGATCCTTTTTCACTGAGAACAAAACTCATTTTGAGCTTTATTGTGATTATCTTTGTGGGTGGTTCCGGAACAACCATCCTGGGTACACGCCTGGTTGCAAACACCTTGATACGGCAGGCACAGAGGAAGGTGACCCACGATCTGGCTGCTGCCTGGATTGTCTACAACGAAAAGCTCAGCGAAGTCAGAAATATCATTACCTTTACTGCCGCCCGTGAATCAATTGCAGAGGCTCTGCAGAACAATCAGCGAGAACTCCTGCAGCGCTATCTTAACAGGGTGAGGATAGAAAATGATCTGGATATCTTAACCCTCACGAACGACCAGGGAAAGGTAATCTTACGAACCAGAAATACGGAAGTTGTTGGAGATAGTCAATTGCAGGACGAGGTCGTGCACGTAGCCTTACAGAATGAAGTTGTTGCCTCTACACAAATCATATCAAGAGAAGAGCTTTTAAAGGAAGGGAAAGACCTGGCGAGGCAAGCCTATATGGCGATTATTCCAACTCCCAAGGCAAAACCCAGGAAGGGAGCTGAAGAAACTGCAGGTATGATGCTCAAAGCAGCAGCTCCCATTGTTGATCAAGACGCACGGCTTCTCGGGGTCTTATATGGGGGGAATGTAATTAACCGGGATTACTATATTGTTGACCGGATAAAGGAGATAGTTTTTAAGGGGGAGAAATATAAGGGGAAAGACACGGGAACAGCTACTATCTTCCAGGGCGATTTGAGAATTTCAACCAATGTGAAAAATGCAGCATACGAGAGGGCCGTTGGCACCAGGGTTTCAGAGGAAGTGGGACGGGCGGTCTTAGAGGAAGGCAGGGAATGGATTGACCGGGCTTTTGTCGTTAACGATTGGTATATTACTGCCTATGCACCCATAAAGAGTATTACAGGGAAGACTATCGGGATTCTCTATGTAGGCATGCTGGAAACACCCTATATTGATATCAGGAATAAAGTCGTTTATTCCTTTCTCGGCATTGCCCTTTTATGTCTCTTTCTCGTTTTCATTATGTATTTATTCATCACCACAGGCATTACTAACCCTTTACGGGATATGGTGGTTGCTACTGAGAAAATTGCCCAGGGTGATCTTTATCACGCAGTAGATATCGAATCACGTGATGAAATCGGCCAGTTAGCAGTATCGTTTAACCAAATGGTGAGCGAGTTAAAGACTGCCCAGGAGAAACTTAAAGAGTGGGCAGAAACCTTAGAGAGGAGAGTAAAGGAAAGAACAGAGGCCTTGGAAAAGGCACAATATCAATTAATCCAATCCGAGAAATTGGCGTCCCTGGGAAAGCTCGCTGCTGTGGTTGCCCATGAGATTAATAATCCTTTGGCGGGAATTCTGACCTATATCAAACTCCTCATAAAAATAACCGGGAAAGAACCCTTCCCCATGACTCGTGCTCAAGAGATGAAAGAGTATCTGTCCGTGATGGACACAGAGATGGCCCGCGTGACGCGCATTGTAAAAGACCTTTTAACCTTTGCCCGTCAATCGAAACCACGGATAGAAAAGACCGATGTAAACAGCATTGTCGAAAAAAGTCTATCGTTACTGGAAAATAAACTCAAACTGCAAAACATCCAATTGCAGTGCATCCTTGATACAACCTTACCGTTGGTGCCCTGTGATTTTTCTCAGATTCAACAGGTGATCATGAATATAATCATCAATGGATCTGAATCTATGGCCGAAGGGGGAGCATTAACGATTAAGAGTTCCCATCTGCCTGACAATGAATTTGTTGCAATTGAAATTGCGGATACCGGTACAGGCATTTCGCCGGAACATCTGTCGAAGATCTTTGACCCCTTTTTCTCAACGAAAGAGGCGGGTAAAGGTGTGGGGCTTGGCCTGTCCATTGTTTATGGTATTATAAATGAGCATAAAGGTTCTGTCGAAGTGAAGAGCACAAAAGGAAAGGGGACAACCTTTTGCATAAAATTACCTACCGATGGTAATGAGGAGAAAGGGGAAGGATAAAACGACACAGGATAATACATTTTAGATTTTGGAATTCGGATTGCGGAATGAAAACTGGAGTGGTGGAGTACTGGAGTGATGAGTAACAGGTTGCGGACAATAAATCTGGAGTGAAGTAATGGAGTGGTGGAGTATTGGAGTGATGGATTTTTATATTGTAAGGGTGGTAAGCTCACAAACTAATACCCTTCTGCATTCTTTATTTTTTAATTTTTCTCTGCGTTCTTTGCCTGCCCGTGAAATCAGTTGGTTATTGAGGGCGTCTTTGCGGTGGGAACACGTTTGAATTTTTTTAGTTTTTCATTTAGGCATTCTAGGCAATTGAGCTCATTGTAGGCATTTATTGTTTCTTCGTGTTCTTCGTGGTTCAACGTTTGCATTTTAGATTCACGAAAGAGCCGGAGTGT
>CALJBY010000203.1 GCA_938024025.1 uncultured bacterium | reverse complement strand
GCTCTGAAATCACGGGCAAAAGAGGATGGTGATCATTTTATCCTCAACGGCGCTAAAATATTTACCACCGGTATTCATGTCGCAGATACCATCGTTGGTGTTTTCAGAACCGATGATTCACCGGAAAAACCTGCACGGGGGCTTACCATCTTCCTCATCGATACAAAGACACCAGGAGTGAGCTTCAACAAAATTGAAAAAATGGGAAGTCACATCCTGAGTTCATTTGAAGTTGTCTACGAAGATGTCAAGGTGCACAAGGACCAGATTCTGGGTCAACGGGGAAAAGGGTGGTACCAGATTGTAGGGACACTCAACAACGAGCGGATCGTGTGTGCAGCCATTACCCTCGGCCTTGCAAAGGCGGCACTTGACGACGCCGTTCAATATGCCAAAGAACGGGAGGCCTTCGGCAAACCCATCGGGCAGTTTCAGGCAATACAGCATCCACTGGCAGACACAGCAATGGAGCTCGAATTAGCAAAGCTTATCACTTACAAAGCCGCCTGGATGCAGGCACGGGATCCCCAAAACCTGCAGACCGCTGTCATCTGCACCATGGCCAAGTACTGGGCATCTGAAGTTTCACAAAAGGCTACCGATCGAGGGATGAGAGTGCTTGCAGGTTATGGCTTTACCGAAGAATATGATATGCAACGCTACTTCAGGAACTGTCGACAGCTTATCTTTGCACCCATAACCAATGAAATGTCTAAGAACTTTCTTGGACAGGTGATGCTCGGGCTCCCAAAATCTTACTAGGAAGCCAAGCGGAGTATGTAAGCGGCCATGATTCACTGGTAAGGCAGCATTACGGTTTCTCCCCCCTAATGCTGCCTCTTACATTTTTCTACCATCGGGCGGGAAAGCAATTGCACCCTTGATAGGCAAATACGAAAGAATGGGGCGTACTTACTGGTACGCTGGCTTGGCCGCCTTGCCCGAGCTCAGCCAGGCAATGATTTACCCTGTTAAATATAGATATGTGACATTTCAGCTTTTCAGTTGACTGCCCATGCCCCACATTCAGAGGTGTAACTGGATCGAAAACAATTTAACAGGGCAGGGAATACAGTGCAACGCGGCAGATGGACTTTTTACGAAGTCGTCAACCATAAACCTACCAACGTATGGCGGATAACATGACTTCACTCCATGAAATTGAGAGTATATGTACCTCCTGTGCTGAGGGGTGTGGATTTTATACTCAGGTAGCACAGGGAAAAGTCACCAACCTGGACTACATGAAAGAACATCCCGTAAATCAAGGGGGTTTATGCTTTAAAGGAAACCGGGTTTTGGATAGCATCTACCACCCAAACCGGATTCATTCTCCCTTAGAACGACAAGAAGACGGCACATTTGAGGCCGTTTCATGGGATCAGGCCATCACTACCATTGCTTCACGCTTTAAGCAGATAGCAAAAAAACATGGTCCTGATGCACTGGCATTTTTAACCTCTGCCCACTGTACCAACGAAGAATACTACGTTTTCCAGAAATGTGCCAGACTACTGGGAACCAATAACATAGACTCTTCTTCTTCCCATGAAGGAAACGGTACGAGCCGAGACCTTGCTTCCTCACTCGGTAGTGCTGCCATAACCAATCCCTTCGCAGATCTCGCTCATGCTCAATGTATCTTCATTACGGGATCAAACTTTCTTGAAAATCATCCTATCGTCTCCCACTGGATTTTTGAAGCAAAGGCAAAAGGTGCCACCGTTATTTGTGCTGATCATCGGCGGCCCCCTTCCCTTTTATTCTGTGATCATTTCCTTCAGATACATCCGGGAACCCAGGCGCCACTCATTGACGGGATGATCATGCACATCATAGAAAAAAAGCTCCATAATAAACACTTCATCGGGGAACACACGTCTGGATTCGAAGCGTTTCAAAAAGCACTGGGTAAACAGTCCCTCAAAGACAGTGAGAAGCTATCCGGCATACCGGTTGCTCAGATAAAGGAAGCGGCAGAACTCTATGCCACCGCAAGTGCATCAGCACTCATCCAGGCTATCGACTTCAGTCCCCTCTATGGCAATCACACTGCCACTGCGCTGAACTGTGCTAATCTTGCTCTCTTATGCGGTCACCTTGGCCGTCCGGGAACAGGTGTTTTCCCCCTGGCACAGCACAGTAATAGTCAGGGTAGCTATGATATGGGCGTGTCACCCCAAGCACTACCAGGAAACGCTCCCCTCAAAGATCAGGCCCAGCACACAAGGATTGCTAAACTCTGGAAGACAAAGAACCTGCCTAAAAAAGAAGGGCTTTCTCTTCCTGCAGTGACCAGAGCCACTAAAAACCGTCGCATTAAAGCACTCTATCTTATGGAGTCAAACCCCCTGGAGCACTGGATTCATGCCGATCAATTGAAAAAGCTCTTCAAAGGGACAGAGTTTGTTGTGGTTCAAGACTGCTTCCTCACTGAAACAGCGAAACACGCTGATATTATTCTGCCTGCTCTCTCCTGGGCAGAAAAGACAGGAACCTACACTACGGGAGAACGGCGTGTTCAGTGGCAGTCCAGGATCGTTAGTCCACAGGAACATATCATCCCCGGCTGGCAGGTAATCTGCAGTATTGCACAAAAACTGGGATTCAAAAGCCAGTTTTCATTTAGCAACCCCGAAGCAATTTTAAAGGAAATAAGCAGACTCATCCCTGACTATGCAGGACTATCACCAACCAGGGTTAAGAAAATCGGCGGCCTCACCTATCCCTGTCTTACTCCGAAACACCCGGGCACGCCCATCCTCTATGCCGAACAGTTTAACACCCCTGATGGACGAGGGAAATTTATTCCTGTTGTCTATGAAAAGAAGGGAGAAAAACCAACAAAAAAATATCCCTTTCGCTTGACCTTTGGCAAATCGGCCACCTGCCTGGGCACGCTCACGGGTGAGGAGACTAACCTCCGGGTTGAAATGAATGCCAAAGATGCAAAAACGATCCCCGTCCAGCAGGGAGGGGAAGTGAAGATTGATACCAAGCTGGGATCGGTGAAAGCTACCGTTTCTATCACAGAAAATATTCTCCCAGAAGTTGTTTTCATTCCGTTTCTAGCTGCCCGTGAGCTGGAATCTCCCCGTAACACAGTCGATCCACGGGCCATACTGCCGGAACTCAATACAGCTGTCTGTCAGATCAAGAAAAGTGGAGGGAAGTAAGGTGAGCAGTAAAGTTTTCTTTGTGGACACAGAACGATGCATTGCCTGTCAAGCTTGTGAAGCTGCTTGTGCTCGGGAGCACAGCGGTAATGCTCATATATTTGTCACCTCGATCAATGGCAAACATTCTATTCCCCTATGCTGTCTTCACTGCGAGAATAGTCCGTGCGTAGAAGTGTGCCCCACCAGGGCACTGGAAAAGGCATCTCATGCAGCGGTGCTCTTTAACAAGGTACGGTGTATCGGCTGTGGTCTGTGTATCATTGCCTGTCCGTTCGGTGTCATTCAATTGCGTGACGAAAACACCGTGCTCAAATGCGATAGATGCATCAATCGCTTACAAAAGGGGAAAGATCCTGCTTGTATTCTTACCTGCCCAACCAAAGCGCTGCTTTATGATAAGCGTGACACTATTCTGGGCAAAAGGCGAAAAAAACACGCCCTGAAAGCAAAGCACAAAAAACCATGAACAGGAGCGCTTCACAGCTTAGTGTGTTATTACTATGAAAATGAGAAAACGTTAAAATGGAAGCCGTATCTCCAGACACCATCATCAATAACCTCAAGGAAACGTTCAGCGACCAGATTACTCTTACCCGCAGCACTCTTCCGGTAATCAACCTTACAGCCGATCCCGCTTTATTACAGAGCCTTGTAGAGCACATTTTTACTGGGCTGAGGGGACGATTCATCACCTGTGCTGCTATCGACCGGAGAAAAGAAAAGGGACACTTTGCCCTTTCCTACATTTTCTCCTTCGATAAAGAGAAGGTGTACCTGTGCATCACCATTGATCTTGATCCCTCAGCTACCACGCTCGATTCTATTACCCCGATCATTCCAGGGGCAAACTGGGCAGAGAGGGAACTGAACGATTTGAGCGGTATCAGCGCCCAGGGTCATCCTGATCTGAGAAGGCTCATTTTAGCTGATGACTGGCCCGAAGGTGTCTATCCCCTGCGAGAAGACTTTGACTTTGAAAACAAACCTGCTCCTGCACCGGGAGTTGCGCAAAGCGCAAAACCACTACCTGCAAGCACAACCTTACTTCCTTTAGGTTCCTTCTTTGCTCAGAAGGAGACAACAGCATACTTTAATCTGTTTATTTATGGAGAAAAAGTCGTAGACGTTGACTATCGGGGATTCTCCAACTACAGAGGTCTGGAAAAAATGGCAGACAGCCTCCTCGACTACAATCAGATTCCTTTCGTGGCAGAGAGAATCTGTGCCTGTTGCGGCTTTGCTCACAGCACCTGTTACTGCCAGGCTATAGAGGCAGCAGCTCACCTGGAAGTACCGCTACGGGCACAATACATAAGGACGATGCTTCTTGAAACTGAACGATTGTACAGTCACGCTCTCTGGCTCGCTTCACTGTGTCACATGGAAGGACATAAAGGCCTCTTTATCTCCTGCTGTTCCTTGCAGCAGTCTATCTTAGAGCTCTCACAGGTGCTGACCGGCAAGCGGATCATCTTTGACATGAATATCATTGGAGGAGTTACAAGAGATATCCCGAAAAAATCCCGTTCTCACCTTTCAAAAGTACTTGACCAGATAGAAAAACAGCTCAAGCGTATCTTAGGAGAACTGCAGGGGGAGTTATCCATTTTCTCACGATTGAAAATGATAAGCACCCTGCCGTCAATTGATGCTCATCGATTCTGTGTGCTTGGCCCCACCGCGCGAGCTTCAGGGATTGCAATCGATGTACGGGCCGATCACCCGTATGCCGCTTATAAAACGCTACCAGTCGAACCCGTCTGCCGAAGCGAAGGTGACACCCTCGCACGTACCTCTGTCAGACTTGAAGAAATGAATCAATCACTGCTGCTCATACGGGAAATCCTTGAAAAAATACCAGAAGGAGAGATCAGCTGTGCAGCAGTGGAAATTCCACCGAACACCGAAGCCCTGGCAGCAGTGGAATCACCCCGGGGAGAAATGGTCCACTACATTCTGACCGGGGAAGGAAACAGACCACTGAGATGGAAAATAAAGACAGCTACTTTTTCAAACTTACAGGTAATCCCCGTCATGTTAAGGGGTACCAACATTGCTGATGCGCGTATCAGTATCAATAGCATTGATCCCTGTTTTTCGTGTATTGAACATTAATTACACGTAAAAATTACTGTGGCTTGCAAGCCGGATTACAACCACAACACGAGAAAAACATGTTTAAACTCCACTTGATCAGCGAGTTAAAAGAGGCTTTTATTGCACTGAAGGGTAAAACACTCACCCTGCCTAAACCGAGGAAAGCTACTCATCCCCTTCCATCGCCTCAACAAAAAATGCTGATTTCTGACAAGAAGTGCTTTGGCTGCGGAGCGTGTGCAACGGTGTGTCCTGCCCGGGCGATTTCCCTTGTTGAGAACAAAAAGCACAGAACGGTTACAATCACGGTGGCCAACTGCATTTATTGCGGGTTGTGCATTGACGCCTGTCCTGAAGACGCCCTGAGTTTAGGAGCAGGGGACGAGCTTTCTGCTTTGACGAAAGATCACTTGCATCATGAGCTGAAGATTAAGCTTGCACGGTGCGAACACTGCCGCACAATTACCGGAACGCAAAAAAGCCTACATAAAGTTATTAAGGACATTTACGCCCCCCGTGGCGTACCCACGAAAGAACTGGAATGGATACATCTTTGCGCTGCCTGCAAGAGGGAATTCCACAGCTTACGATTAACCAGACAAATGGCAAAATAGCATGGCACCATCAGTTTCCCTGGCCGGTCAAAAAAAGGTGATCAACTGCTTCCACGCAAATATAGGCGTGTGTAATGGATGCGATTTAGAGGTGCTTAACCTTTTTACGAGCTTTCTTTTGAATAAACAGCACCTGGACATACAGCTTGTGCGGTCAGCTAAGAATGCCGACATTCTTCTGGCTACCGGCTCACTCAGCAGGACAGTGGTTAAGAAGGTACGGGAACTGAAGGAATCAATTCCGGCCAACAAAACCATCGTCGCCATAGGAACCTGCGCTATTGACGGCGGCCCCTGGAGAAAGAGCTTCAACATCGTTGGAGGAATCGATAAGGTCCTCAATGTTAATTGCTTTGTGCCTGGCTGTCCACCAACACCTGACGCCATACTCCAGGGATTAGAATTAGCATTCGGCACCAAAAAGAAACAGTTTGTTTCCCATCTCTATAAAGAAAAGTAAAAAGCTTATACCTAAAAACTTACTAACCTTAGTAAAGGAGTGCCCCATGCCAGCCAAAACACGTACTACTAAAAAAATGCCTGTACCTCCTTACCCCGGAACCCGGGATAAAGGAAAGGAAAGTCTTGTCAAGGTTGCTGCCCTGCAATTCGAACCACACATCGGCAACAAAGCGCATTCAGTTACCGCGGGTCTTAAAATGATCGAAAAGGCAGGAAAGCAGGGGGTAAAGCTGATGGTCCTCCCGGAGCTCTCTAATTCCGGGTACATTTACAATTCCCGTGAAGAGGCCTTCGCCATGGCTGAGCCCGTTCCTGACGGTCCCACAACACAG
>CALJBY010000202.1 GCA_938024025.1 uncultured bacterium | reverse complement strand
ATAGCGGACGTACCAGTCCTGGATGGTCCTGAGTTCATGGAGATCCCATCCTCCCGTGGGGTTACCCTTTTCGTCCTGTCCTTCGAGGGTGTACCAGAAGACTTGTCCCAGGGCTGTGGCATCTGGTCCGAGGGCGGGCTGAACCTCTGGGGGTAGTGTGCCTGCGGGCAGGCTATTCAGTTTTTCCAGCACACGGGTACGGGACCAGTAAAATTCAACATCGTCCTTAAAAATAACGTATATGGTTGAAAAACCAAACATGGATAAACTGCGGATGGTTTTAATGCCCGGAATGCCGAGCAGGGAAACCGTCAGTGGATAGGATATTTGATCCTCCACATCCTGGGGTGATCGCCCCTTCCACTCGGTAAAAACAATCTGCTGGTTTTCACCGATATCGGGGATGGCATCAACCGGTACCGGGTCACGTAGTAATCCACCTATCTCCCAGTCAAACGGTGCAACTATGATTCCCCAACCAATAAAGAAGAGGGTTGCCAGAAGAATGACGAGTTTGTTTTCCAGACAGAATCTGATTGCCCAGTCAATGAGATTGGCGTTTGATGATCGTTGATCTCGGGGCATATCATTCATGGGTATTTCCTTCAGGGTGTTCTTCCATAGAACCGGGAGAGACCGTTTCTACCTGTTCACCGCATGTAAACATGGCACTGCCGTAATAGGGATTCTCAGTTCCTGTTTTGTTTTGCAGCCAGTAGGCTCCTTTTCCGTCTGCAGCCATGGAACAGTAAAAACGGAGAACAGGCTGTGTACCGCTGGTACCAAACTGCTTTGCTACTTTATAGAAGGTATCAGAAAGAGGCATGAATGCCGAGCGGGCAGTTTCAATCGTATCTGTGTCTATGACCTCCTGTGTGTTCTGTTTCACTGCTTTATGACGCTTCATCCAGACCATGTGCGAGGAACCTTCAAGCAGTTTCATGTCTACATTTTTAAGAGAGGTCAGTAAATCCTTTGCACTATCTTGAGCTTCTGTCAGATCATCTTGACTCAAGGCCTGGTGCATCGCGAAGTAGTTAGAAAAAACAGCATCGAGCTGGGACTTGAACGCTTCAGGGGTTTTAAGCGGTTCAAGCTTTTCTTCCCGAGCTGCTGAAGTTGCTTTTTGCGGCTGCGTACCGTGATCGTGACCGGACGGCTGAATCCCTCCTTCGGGACTCATCATGCTCGGTTTGGCAAGAATCTGAATGGCACTGTCAATCTTAAAATTGCCGTTTACCACCACCTTCTCACCTTCACTGAGCCCCTCGCGGACTATGAAAAAATCCCCGGCCCGTGGACCAAGGAGCACTTCACGTCCTTCATAGGTTCCTGTTTTATCAGGGGCCTGGACATAGACAATGGCCCGCTTCCCTGTAAAGAGCGGTGCCGTTGCCGGAATGACAAGAGGGGGTTGGGTTGATTTTACCCCTTTAATAACATCGCTTTCCCTTTTTATAACTGAGTGCACCACGGCGCGGACAAAGATCTCGGGTCTCAGCTTTCCTTCAGCATTGGGAACATTGACACGTACCTTGGCTGTCCTGGTCTTCGGGTCAAGGAAGGGATCAACAAAAGCGACCTTCCCTTTGAATGTCTCACCGGGATACGCCTGTGTCTCGAATTCCACCGTCTGACCGTTTCGTATCCAAATGAGGTCCGACTCATAGGCATCGAGCTTTACCCATACCTGAGAGAGATCTGCAATGGTATATATTGCGGTGCCTGTTTTAACATACATTCCTTCGAGACCGTTTTTGTGTATGACTACACCGCTTATGGGGGTGTAGATGGTCACGTGGTCAGATGTTTTTCCACGCATTTCAATTTCCTCAATCTGTTCTTCTGTCAATCCCCACAGCCGAAGCTTTTCTTTGGCGGCTTCCACGGTCTTTGAGGCGGTTTCCCTCATGATGGGAATATTACTGTTTTGTAATACATCTTCTGTTGCGATTGCCTGGAGCAACTCTTCCTGCGCAGTGATAAGGTCCGGGCTGTAGAGGGAGACCATGGGGTCACCTTTGGTGACCACCACCCCGGTATAGTCAACAAAGAGATCGTCAATCCGTCCCGACACCCATGCGGTAATGGAGCTGACACGGGTTTCGTCATAAGCAACTTTGCCGACCATTCTGATCTTTGTAGTCACTTCCTTTCTTTCAACAGGGGTAACTTCAACGGCAGCTAACTTCATCGCCTTTTGTGACATGCTGAGTTGCCGGGGACCCGCATCACTGTCTGTCTCTCCACTGGAAACGGGAATTAAGTCCATGCCGCAGAGCGGGCACTGGCCCGGCTTGGGCAGCTGTATCTGGGGGTGCATGGAGCAGGTCCATCGCTCCACTTTGGCTGTTTCACCGGCAGTATGCTGGTGATCCTGCTTTTGTGTCTGGGAGCCTCCACCCCTCAGGAGGTACCCCAGGGCAAAGGCCCCGATTATGATGAGTGCAATACTAATCTTTTTCATGGATGCTTCCTTTGGGAATAGTGAGTAATGTCACAACCAAACCACAGAGATCACAGAGAAAATAATAACAAATCAATGCACAAAAAAATTAGTTGTTCCTTTATCCTCTGTGTCCTCTATGCAGTTAATCTTTTTTCTTTCATAGTGCATTTTTTTTGTGGAAGGCCTTTTGGGTATAAAGAACATTGAGAGTGCACAGAGTTTTTAATGATCATTTATACTCAGTGTTCTCTGTGGTGATATTCTTTTTCATTCTGGTTATTCACTCTCCATTTCGGGACTGCTCGTTTCATACCGAGGTACTTCTTTGCCAATGAGCATTTCAAGTTTGGCCAAACGCTGGGCCCTGTCAGCCAGTGCCCGTTCGTAGGAGAGTTCAAATTCGAGAAGCGTTCTCTCCGCATCAACTACATCAAGAAAATCCGTCTTTCCCGTCGTAAATGCTTTTTGAATAACAGTGAAAGATTGCTGTGCTTTGGGAACCAGGGTGTCCCGGTAAAGATCGATCTTCCTCTCAGCATCCCGGAAGTTGTAGAGTTCCATTTTAAGGTCTGCTATTAAACTGTTTTCCCGGTCACGGCGTTCGCTGAGTGCGGCCACATGCCTTAGCCGGGCTTCTTTTTCGCCCGCATTATACTTGTTGTACCAGATGGGTAGGTTGATGGCGAACTTGGCAATGACCGGATCTTTTCCGTCATCTTTTACCCGCGGGACTTCCCCTGTCTCAGGATTGGCAGGTGGTTCCAGTGCGGGATTGGTGTTAATATATTCCACACCGAGGGTGAGGTCAGGAAAGTAGTTCTTTTTTGCCAGATCGATGGCTGCTTTCTCCTGTGCTATGGTGAAATCGATTGCCTTCAGCTCGGGATTG
>CALJBY010000201.1 GCA_938024025.1 uncultured bacterium | reverse complement strand
ACGGGTAGGATTGGAAGCGGGAGCTCATGAGAATAGGTGGGATCGGGAAGGGGGGAAAAGGTACTGCCTTCCCCTGTCCGGGCTCCAAAGAAAAGAACGGGGGACCATAAGAGGAGGAATCCTGCCACAGTCAACCATTGGTGCATCTTTGCCAGGCCGCAATCAGAACTATTAATCACGTGAAGGCGTCTTCTTATAGTCACATCCTTCCTTAATACATCGCACTGTCCTTCCCTGTCGCTTGGTCTCTTTCTCCACCAGTATTGGGGCCTGACAGAGGGGGCAGGGTTCATCCAGGGGTTTATCCCATGATGCAAATGTACATTGGGGGTAGCGTGAACATCCGTAAAAGAGCTTACCTCTCCGGGTCTTCTTTTCAACTATTTCACCTTCAGTGCACTCAGGACATTTAATGCCCAGCTCTACCGTTTTATTGAGGGATTTAACAGACTTGCACTGGGGATAGCCAGAGCAGGCAAGAAACTTTCCATAGCGGCCTTCTTTTATCACCATGGGCTTTCCGCATTTTTCGCACGCTTCTTTTACTTCAGGCTCCTCGCTGTTTTCCTGCCGCTCCTTATTATTTACTGATCGAATATACCTGCAATTAGGATACCCCTTACAGCCATAAAACTTTCCATAACGTCCAAGTTTTATTATAAGGGCTTCTCCACACTGGGGACACACCTCATCAGTCTCTTCATTAATGATGTCGGTTTTCTTCAATTCACTGTCCTTTTTGTCTATCAGACTGATGAAGGGTTTCCAAAAATTGCGGACGAGGGGTTTCCATGGCATCTCTCCACGGGCAACCTGATCAAGTTCTTCCTCCATCTGTGCCGTGAATTGATAGTCAACATACTGTGGAAAGTGGTTTACCAGGAGCTGACTGACTGTTTCCCCCAGATCTTCCGGAACAAATCTCCGGTCTGTCATCGTAACATACTTTCTCGTTCGCAGAATTTCGATAACGCTGGCGTAGGTTGAAGGTCTTCCAATGCCATATTCCTCGAGTGTCTTTACCAGGGTGGCTTCCGTATAGCGGGGAGGAGGCTGGGTGAAATGCTGCTCTGGTAGGAGAGCAGTCAGGTTCAGCATCTGGTCTTCTTCCAGTTGAGGCAGCATGCCCGCCTTCTCAGTACCATTATCATCCTTTCCCTCGATATAGACTTTCATAAAACCGGGGAATTTTATGGTTGATCCTGTAGCCCTGAAAAGGTAGGAGTCCTGAGCGCTAATTGAGACTGAAACTGAATCAAGCACTGCCTGAGCCATCTGGCAGGCGAGTGTCCTCTTCCAGATGAGGTCATAGAGTTTAAATTGATCAGAACTGACATAGGGTTTAACCTCTTCAGGTGTTAAGTGAATATCTGTGGGGCGAATCGCTTCATGTGCCTCCTGGGCATTTTTCGATTTCTGCTTGAAGGTCCGTGGTTTTTTCAAAGAAAACGTCTTACCGAACGATTCAATTATCTTTTCTTTTATACTATAGAGTGCGCTTTCTGCAAGGTTGAGACTGTCAGTACGCATGTAGGTAATCAATCCTGTCATGCTGTCCTCTATAGAAATACCCTCATACAGTTTTTGTGCAACAGACATTGTCTTTTTTGCTGAAAATCGCAGCTTGCGTGAAGCTTCCTGCTGGAGAGTACTCGTTGTGAAGGGGGGGGCAGGATTTCGCTTTATTTCTTTCCGGCGAATTTCTTTGACCTGATATGCTGCACCCTGTAACCGCTCGACAATGTCATCTGCCCCGGCCTGATCCTTGATGTGAAATTTATCCAGTTTCTTGCCATCTATTTCAACCAGTTCAGCTGAAAAGATGTTCTCAGGTTCATCACCGGATGAAGGAGAAAGATCAGCCCTGATTGTCCAGTATTCCTGCTTTTCGAAGGCTTTAATTTCATTTTCCCGTTCACATATCAGGCGCAGTGCAACCGACTGCACCCGTCCGGCAGACAGTCCGGGCCTTATCTTTTTCCAAAGAAGAGGACTGAGGTTAAATCCATAGAGGTAATCTAAAACCACGCGTGCCTGCTGTGCATCAACCAGGTGATGAGAAATTTCCCGGGGATCCTTGAGGGCTTCTTCGATAGCTTCTTTAGTGATTTCGTGAAAAACAATCCTTCTCACGGTCAGCGCTTTTCCTTTTTTAGTCTGGCGGTCAGATCCATTTTCGATGTGTAAAGCTGCAGAGAGGTGCCAGGAGATTGCCTCACCTTCACGATCCATATCAGTTGCGAGGTAAAGGGTTTCACATTTACGTAGAGCCTTTTCTATTTTCTCAAGATATTTCTTGCTGTGATCAAGGATCTCGTAGTGTGGTTCAAAATCGTTCTTGATATCAACCGAACCGGGCTTGCTGGGCAGTGCCCTGACATGTCCCAGGCACGCTAGAACCAGGTAGTTTTTACCCAAAAACTGGCTTAAGGTTTTTGCCTTGGTTGGTGACTCAACTACTATAAGTGAAGGTGTGCTCATGTGTTTACCATTAACTCCTCTGATCTATGTCAATGTTCCTGTTTTTTAACAAATACTTTTCCCGGTAACTGTCTGATGATTCCCTTGAACTCCAGATCAAGAAGGGTGGAGGAAACCTGACTGCTGGGAAGACCTGTTTGTGTTATTATCCTGTCAATCTGCACTTGTCCCTGCTCGAGCACATCAAGGATGCTTCGTGCTTCTTCGTTCACCAGTTCTTTTCTCTCCTGATGTGCAGCAACCGATTGAGAGCGGTCTTTCATCTGTGGAAGCAGCTCAGTCAGGATGTCCCGTGCATCCTCAACCAGCTTAGCACCGTCCTTAATCAATCTATGGGTACCCCTGCTACGCAGGGAATCTATACTACCGGGTACTGCAAAAACATCTCTTCCCTGCTCCAGGGCCAATCGGGCAGTAATGAGGGAACCGCTTCGATGACTTGCCTCAACCACAACGACACCCAAAGAGAGACCACTGATGATGCGGTTACGCATCGGGAAGTGTGAAGATGCGGGCGGAGTCGAGAGGGGAAACTCAGAAATCACGGCCCCATGGGATGCAATCTCCTCCTTAAGCCTTGTATTTTCCGCAGGATAATTAACATCTATGCCACATCCCAACACGGCAATTGTTCGCCCTCCTGCTGCAAGAGCAGCTTTGTGAGCACTGGAATCAATGCCGCGTGCCATACCGCTTACGATAGTTATCCCCTCCAGCGCCAGATCCTGGCTGATTTTTTCGGCTGTTACTTTCCCATAATGACTGGCGAAGCGTGAGCCAACCACTGCAATAGCCAGCCTATCTCCCTGCTGCAGTTCTCCTTTCACATAGAGAAAGGGCGGGGGATCATAAATATGTAACAGCTGGGCAGGGTAGTTTTCATCCACGAAAGCAACAAGTGAAACATGGTGCTCCCGCATGCGTTCCAGTTCCCGCTCGACCCGGTCAGCCCTATTAAATGCTTTTATTCCTTCTATTACGTGGGGCCGTATGCCTTCTACTGCTTCTAAATCGTGAAAGGACGCTTTAAATATGCTGCCGGGGTTACCAAATTTCCTGATCAGATTACAATAGGTTACACTGCCCAACCCATCAACAAAACTTAAAGCCAGCCAGTCATCAATTCTTCTTTCCACGTTATCCCTTCCTTGAGGAAAGGCTTACCTGTTCCACTCCCTTTGGTTAGTGGAGTGTCTATGGCTGTTTACCTCTTTGACGATCGGCGGCATCATCGCCTGGGTCAGCATATGTTCGGTATAAGATCTTCAAACTCTATCGGTTCAAATGAGAATTTCATGAGTCTCTCGCCAACCGGCTCTCTATCTAGAACAAAATGGCCCTTTAATGTCAAGTGTTTTTAATCACTGTTTTTCTTGGAAAGGCCAAAAAAACCTTGACATAAGCCTGTTTTTTTCATTAAATCACACATAAAATATTAGTATAATGTGTAAAAATCACTAATCAATTCCATTTTTCTGCCGATATAATATAAGAACCGTCAAAGAAGGGCCATACCTATGCTTAAAAATTATTACACTATTTTTATTTCATCACCACAGGCAGGGAAATCACGGCAGCTTTCCTGCCACAAGAGCACGTTCTATATCTCTATCTTCTTTCTCCTCCTTTTTCTTGTAGGTGATGGTATAGCTATTTTCAAATATTTTGAAAGTGCGCATCTGCAGAAGGAGAATAGCAAGCTAAAAACGGAGAATGACAAACTGGAGGGAATAGCCAGCATTGTTGATGAAATAGAGAAAAAGGAATCATTCATCAGAGATTTTTTAGGATTAGAGAAGTCCAGTTCCAGTATGGGTGGACTCGGGCAGGGAGGCACCGATGCATATTTTACTGACAGGTCATTGAGCTTCCCGCGGGATGTTACTACCCTGGTTTCTCCCCAATCCTCTCAGCACAACCAATCGCCCAAAGTAAAAGCACTCTGTCTTAAAAAAAACCTGGAGGGGATAGTTGACGAGCTCATAGACCGGAAAAGTGAATGGGATACCAAACCCACTCTACTACCAGTTGAGACAGATGAATACTGGATTTCATCAGGTTTTGGATGGAGGAAAAGCCCTTTCACCGGTCGTCGTGAATTTCATGGCGGTTTGGATATTGCTTCAAGAAGGGGGACACCTATTATAGCTCCTGCTGATGGGACGGTCATATCGGTTGGGAAAGACCGGTATCTCGGAAAATTTATCAAGATTGCTCATCGTGATAACCTCATTACCCTCTATGGACACTTGCTCGAGCACAAAGTAAAAAAAGGAGAAGGGGTAACAAGAGGTACTGTCATAGGACTGATGGGAAATACGGGACTGTCTACAGGTCACCACCTTCACTATGGCGTGCAGGTAGATAAAAAGAGTGTTAACCCTAACCATTACATTCTGAACACACCTGCTTCACAAACTGTACTAGCCAAACGCTAGCAGTGCTTTCTTATGTCTTCTGCTCAACCATTTATAAAGAGGTTTGTTATGGGTATACTCAAAAAAGATAAGCCACCAGAGAACCTGGATACAATCATCGGAAGCAAAACTGTTTTTGAAGGAGTTCTTTTATCCAATGAGAGCATCTGTATCGAAGGTACGGTAAAGGGCAAGGTTGAGTGTAAGGGCAATATCGTGGTAGGTCAGGGAGGTAAGGTCAAGGCAGATATTATCGCAGAAAATGCCTTCATAGGAGGCCAGGTTAATGGTAATATCAAGGTTAAGAAAAAACTGGAAATTACCTCTTCCGGAAAGGTTAAGGGAGACATTGAAACCGCTTCCCTTATTATTGGTGAAGGAGTTGTTTTTGAAGGAAGCTGCCATATGACGGGAGGCGCAAAAAGTGCTGTGAGCACTGCTCCTGCTGAATCACAAAATAAGGTTCCCCACACTGCAAAGGTGGAGAACGTTCCTGTTAACCCACAAGTACGGGAAGTACGTAGTTAGTGATGCTACCCGCGCACCCTGATTAAATAAGTTTCGCAGTTAACCGGGCAGGCAGCGCGGGGCATCCCGGAAATTGAATTTTGATATTTTCGGAACCTGCCGGTCACAGTATTTACCTACTATCCAAACAGACCAACACGGACATCACTCACCATATCGTTGTATGTCCGTTTTTTTATGGGTTAAAGAAACAATTAAAAACCCCCTCAGCGATTCCAGCTGAGGGGGTTTCAAGGAAGGAGGAGAAAGGGCAATGATTCAACGAAACGAGCGATTTATAGTGTCGGCGACCTTCTTGCCGTGGATGCCGTCTAAAATCCAGATCCAAAAAGGGAGGGAAAAACCATTTCAATAAAAGCAGGATTGACTTTTTCACTGCTTGTGTAAAGCTGGGGAGGACTCCAGTCAGTTGCTATGAGTAGATAAGGCTCATTGCGGTTGTACACGAAAAAATTGTAGAGCATCCCCAAAGCAGAAAAGGTAGCCTGTTCGGTAGTGATATTACAATTACCCCAGTTAATGGCCCAGGCACCGGGAGAAATATGTTTTGCCCGGTAGTGGGTAGAGCCGTCAGGTCTATTTGTGCCAACATAGGGGGACGTGCTCCGCAACCACAGCGTGTCCGGTACACCCTGTTCAAATCCACTGCTATTGAGATAATGATACTGTGCGTAGAAAGCTATGTAATGTCTTAGACCACTTTCATGTTCATACATCCAGACGGTTCCCTCCAGTGCATTGATTTCAGCACGGGGTACGGTACTACTCAGCAGTATGCATAACACAAAAACGGCAAATGAAAATTGGCTTTTTTTCAACAAATGATCCTCCTTTCCTATTAGGATGATTTATCGATTATTGTCGAATTTTGCAATTTGAATACCAAGTCTTACCGGTGGGCTATTTTCCACTCATTTGCCATATAACTATTTGTAATTAAATGATTATTTATTAACACTGCTGAGGGGAGATGGAGTGTTTTCAGGGTGTGTAACCGGTGTAGTTGTTCTTAATGGAACTAATGGTAGTGCCTAAAAGAAAAAGATAGAAATTACGACTGGTACTGACGTGCAGGATTGTACGAAAAAGAAGGGCTTTGCACCTTCTAAACAGACATGTTCGAAATTTCGGTAGGAGCGCATTCATGCGCGATGAATTCGCGGCTTAAAGCCGCTCCTACCATCACCCTATCTGAAAGAGAAATGCTTAGATTTAGTTGGGTAAGAACCTAACTTTGATAAGTTACAGTCGTATTAGGTGTCAACTGGAGAAGTACAGAAAAGTAGGTTAAATGTTTTTCGTGACCATCACTGATTGAGTTCCCGAAAGAAACTTTCCAGTGTGTGGGTCCCATAGAGCGGTGCGACTGAATCACTTTGCATCGCATGAATCAAAAATTGAAGGGAGGTGTATTTTCGTTTGCTCAGGAAAGGTCGCATGAGTGTTAAAAGTATTTTTGGCAG
>CALJBY010000200.1 GCA_938024025.1 uncultured bacterium | reverse complement strand
GGTGTGGAGGCACTTTTTTTACCACACGGAGATATTCAAGGACGAGAAGAAAGGGATAGAGCACGTACACACCTTTGAGCTGTATTCATCTGATCTGCAGCGGAGGCACGGATGTCCCTCCATTGATAAGATTAAACAGATTGGTTTGGACATAGATCACCGGAAATACTGGACTATTCAGAATCTGCAGAAGCTGGGGTACTGATCCAATAAGATTTCCAAAAGTGAGATAGTACAAAAAGCCCTCAAAAAATTGAGGGCTTTTTTGTTTAACAATAATGAGGAGATACAATTTTAAGGCTAGTACGCTTGCATAATAACAGGCTGATAACTTCAGACTCCTTCCACCTTAATTCTCTATTCGTACACTTCTGATTCTTCCAGCGACAGGGCCACATCATCCAGGCCAAGTGAAGTAAGCTTTTCTTTAGTGGGAACGCCATTCTGGTTCCATCCCCTGAGTTGGTAATACTCGTCGAGCATCCCTTCCCACTTGTCCGGATCGATTCTTTCTCCCTTGTGGGGACCATTAGGAACCGGTTCATCGGCCCATTTACCTATCAAACGATCATCTTTTCTGTCTAAACCTTCCCTGCAGGAATATGCCCGCTCCACATTGTGAACGCGCTCAGCGACGGTGAGCATCTTTTTTTCATCGGTTTCGACACCGCATGCAAGGTGGTATAGGTCGTAGAGGTCATCGAAGGAGAAGTCTTTGGTCCCTGTACCCAGTCCCAGGAGAAACTTGCACACCTGGAAGAGATCACACATGAGGGATTTGTGCTGGTAATAAACTAATGGGCTCGCCTTCCTGTAGGAGGAGGGGTCCATGACCTCAGCGGTTCCAAATTGTGCCTCGGCCTCTTCCTTGGTCATCACCGGAAAGGCAGGAAATTCTACCGGGACCAGGGCGGTTAAATGACAGGCGCCACGGGTGGATGTAGCAAACCCCAGGGAGGTGCCCTTCATTATCCGGGAATCTACGCCGGACATAACCATCCCCTTGCAATGGCTCACATATTTCTCCGCTTCTTTACCGAAGTGCTTTGATGCCTTAACAATTCCCTCTGCCAGGATATCACCCACTCCCTGACGGAAAGCTATCTTTTCCATCATCTGTGCCATGGCTTCATGGTTGCCCCAGGTAAGTTTAACACCATCAAGGTCTTTCTCGGTTACAATACCTTTCTCAAACCACTCCATAACCACGGCCATGCCTGCCGAACACTCGATAAGATCCAGTCCAAGTTGATTTCCCATGTTGTTCATTTTGAAAATGGAGTCAACATTGTTGTTGCCACACACCGGCCCCAGAGGCGAAAAGGCACCTTCCTCAATTTTATTCCCCCATTCACCTGCATAGGGCCCCTCTTTCACCTCGAATCTTTTGCCGCAGCCAATGGGACATTTAAAACAGGGTTTGTTGGAGAGATAATACTTCGGGGCAACATTTTTGGGGTTAAAGTTTTCAATGCCTTCAAAGCCGCCGGTTTGCTGAAAATTCCTGATTGCCAGGAAACCGGCCTTATCTGTGGCGTAGGTTCCCGTTGAACCGCCGTTCCTGCGGAAATGCTCGTACTTATCGGATTTTGCTATGCGCTGCTGTAATTCTTTGGCCAGGCGATTAAAACCATCGGGATCGAACAGCTTAACCTCTTTTGTCCCTCTGATGGCCACGGCCTTCAAGTTCTTGGAGCCCATAACCGCCCCCAGCCCCGTTCTGGATGCGGAGCGTTCCTCATGAATTATATTGGCAATGCTCACCAGGTTTTCGCCGGCCTGCCCTATGGAGGCCACTCGGACTCTCCGGTCACCCAGCTCTTCCTTAATCTGTGTTTCCGCCTCCCTGATATTCTTACCCCAGAGATGTCGGGCTGATTTTATTTCGACTGTGTCGTCGTCTATCCAGAGGTAGACGGGCTCCTGAGCCTTGCCCTGGATGACAATGTGATCAAGGCCCGCTTTCTTCATGGCAGGACCAAAATAACCACCGGCATTGGAATTGCCCATAATGCCGGTCAAGGGTGACTTCCCCGTTACGTGAAATCTGGCAGGACAGGGTGCCGAGGTCCCCGACAGGGGACCGCATGAAAAAATCAATTTATTGTGGGGCGAAAGGGGTTTGATCTCGGGAGGGACTTCATCAAAAAGAATTTTTGCACTAATACCTCTACCGCCCACAAAAAGATTACAGAGTTTTTCTTCAAGCGGTTCCCTTTCAATGGTACCGTTACTTAAATCAACACGTAATAGTGTTCCAGCCCAACCGTACATTGCTTTTCCTCCATGCAGTAGGTTTGCCAGCTTTTTTGCATTGTTGCTGGCTTATAGGGGTGCTCCACATACGTAAAGAACATAGCATAAACCGTCAGGGTAATCTATCTGTTTTTCTGTAGGGATAACTGCTCCATCTGTAACAGTTTATTCTTTAGCATCACTCCCCCACCTGCGGAAAATCCACCAGGCTTCCCATCTCCCCGTATAATACGATGACAGGGAATTACTAAGGGAAAAGGGTTTTTTGCGAGGGCATTTCCTACCGCCCGTGAACCATGGGGACAGCCTATTGTTCGCGCAAGATTGCCATAGGTTTCAACTGATCCGTAGGGTATTTTCAGAGCTGCTTTTAATACCTTTTGCTGAAAGGGAGAAAGGGAGGACCAGTCCATTTTGCAACCCTCAAAAGAAACGTGTTTACCGGAACAATAGCGTTTAATCTTGTCTATCACGATCCCTGTTGCAGGGACCTTTTTTATGTGGCTATCTACCGCACCTGCAATATGGTTTAAGAGTTGATTGCGTTCGGCGTATCCTGCATATAACCGCAAAAGGCCCCTTTGTGTAGTGAGCACACCGCACCAGCCGATCGATGTGGGAAAAAGGGAGTATGTTATGAGCACACGGTACCTTTTTTCGTTAATCATGGTGCACGTTTACCCACCTTAATGCTCTCCCGGAGGGATAGCAGTTCAGGGCTCTTAAGCACATAGGAACAGAAGATAAAAATACCAACACCCACAAGGATGCTTGTGATTAAAGAAACCACCCGGGAAAGGGGGAAGCTCAAGGATGTCCAATAGCTATTGTAATAGGAGAGGTAAACCGCGCTACCCATAACCGCGGAGGAAAACACAACCTTCCCTACGGAAGATATGAGTTTTCTTATATTCAATCTTCCCAGACGTATTCTCAAAATGGTAAGGAGAATAATCAGATTGATCATGGAAGACAGGGAAACCGCCAGGGCTAAGCCTGCATGCTGCATGGGTTTCATCAGAACCACGCAAAGCACGAGATTACAGACAATGGAAATGAAGGCCACTTTAACAGGCGTCCAGATATCCTGCAGGGCATAGAAAACATTTACCACTACCCGAACTCCCGCGACTGCCCATAACCCCACGCTAAACCAGAAGAGGGATTGAGCAGTTAAATGGGCAGCAGCAACAGTAAAAACACCTCTCTGGAAAAGTAATTGCACAAGAGGAATGCGCAGTACCGCCAATCCCACCATTGCCGGGATGGTGATAAAGAGAACGGTTCTCAGGGCATAGGATAGGGTTTCTTTTAAATCATCTATGTTATTGTTTGCTACATGATCTGACATGGTGGGCAGCGAAGCGGTTGCGAGGGCAATACCAAAGAGGGCGAGGGGAAACTGGAATATCCTGTCTGAATAGTAGAGGTAGGAGACACTACCTGCAGGTAAGAAGGAAGCGAGCAGGGTAATAATCATTATATTGAGTTGATACACGGCAGCCCCGAAAACTGCAGGAATCATTAATTTTAACAAGCGCCTGAGTCCCGGATGGGAGAAATTAAAATTGCTTTGCAGCGCAATACCCTTTTGCTTGAGAAAAGGTATTTGCAGTGCCAGTTGGAGGAATCCTCCAGCGATTACACCAAAGGCAAGGGCTAAAACGGGCTGGGATAAGTAGGGCATTACAAACACGGCTGATGCAATTATTGACAGATTGAGCAAAACCGGAGCAAGAGCAGGTGCAGCAAAATGTTTTAAAGCGTTGAGGATTCCCATGCAAAGGGCAACAAGGGAGATGAAGAAGATGTAGGGAAACATGATGCGGGTTAAGAGAACCGTTAAGTCAAATTTATTCTTATCATCAATAAAGCCCCATGCCATCACCTTAACAATGAAGGGAGCAAAGGTTATACCAAGGCAGCAGAGCAGTACCAGGATGATGGAGAGGAATGTAAAAACAGCATTGGCAAATGCTAAGGCATCTTTTTTGGACTCGTGATGCAGGTACTCTGAAAAAATGGGGATAAAGGCAACGGTGAGAGAGCCCTCGGCAAAGAGTCTCCTTAAAAGGTTGGGTATTCTGAAGGCAACAAAAAAGGCATCAGCTGCAGCCGCAGTGCCGAAAAAGTAAGCAATTACCATGTCACGGGCATAGCCCAGTATGCGGCTTGCCAGCGTTGCACTGCT
>CALJBY010000199.1 GCA_938024025.1 uncultured bacterium | reverse complement strand
CTACCATGACAACCCCAAGGTACGTTTCCAGGCACTGCGATACCTCTTCCATACAGAAGAACGTTATGGCATTGAGGTGCTCAAAAACTCTTTGCATTCGGGGGAAAGAGAAATCTTTGAGATGGCACTTACCATTTCCGGTGCGTTCAAAGTAAAAGAAGTCGTTCCCGATTTAATCACCCTGCTCAAGAAAATGGCAAAACGCGGTTCAGACTTCGATCAGAAGATTCCCATTGTAAAAGCACTGGGCCAGATAGGAGATCCCCGCGCCCTGGATACACTCAACCACATTCTCGCATCCAAAAGCCTCCTTAATAAAGGGCCGCTTCAAAGACTGAAAGATGAAATATCCTTAACCCTTAAGCACTACCCCGGTAACAAGGATACCCGATGACAGACCCGCAAAAGCAGTTTATTGCAGCCTTGACGATTGCCATATCCAACTGTTCGCTCTATGCGAAGGAGCATGAACTGATTGAAGAATCCGCCAAGAAGACCTTTGCCCTCCTTAATGCATTTCTGGATGACCGAACCGAAATGATGATCATCGAGAATGAACTGGTTATCAACAAGCTCCCCATGAGAGATGCACGGCTCCACAGCACCAATCTTGTGAAGCGCTTCAAAAGAAAGGGGATTTCCCGTATCGACTTTGTAAAGGGGGTAACTGCTGCCGAGATCAAACAGTTTATTACCGACCTCTCAACAACCGATGAGGGAATACAAACCTATCCTCACATTAAAACAGGGGTCGTTGATGTGGGAACAGGCAGTAGTGCAACAGGTAGTAGCGACGTTGCCCTGGACCTGGACAGGGCATCTTCTTTTACAGAGGACCAGGTTGAAAAGCTCAAAGAAATTTACCATACCGTATCACCGTTTAAGAAACTGAAGATCACCGACCTTGAGGCAATAGTGGCACGGTTTGTTGCAACCATCAGCAGAGAAATAAGTGTTCTCAAACTGTTAAGTCCGGTCAAGTCTTACAGTAACTACACCTATGTCCATTCTATCAATGTCGCTGTGCTCTCCATATTCCAGGCAGAATCCCTCGGCCTGAGGGGAAAGGTGCTCCATGACGTTGGACTCTCGGCCGTGCTGCATGATGTGGGTAAATTATTCATATCGAAAGAGATCCTGGAAAAGAAGGGCAAGCTGGATGAAAAGGAATTTGCGGAAATCACCCATCACCCCTCATACGGCGCAGGGTATCTAGCTAACATTGATGGCATTATCAGGATGGCCCCCATCGTGGCCTTTGAACACCACAGGAGGTTCGATGGCACGGGTTATCCAACCTTGACCATGAATGGAAAGAACCAGCACATCGCCAGCCAGATCGTGGCAATCTCTGACTTTTTTGATGCGTTGAGGAGCTGGAGGCCCTACCGGAAGAGTCTGGACACCAGGGAAGTGCTTGTGCTCATGAAAAAAAATGCCGGCACGGACTTTAACCCAATGCTGGTAGACAATTTTGTACGGGCCTTTCTGACAGCCCTGGCCAAGCAGGAATGAATAAAAGGAATTCTGCTTATCCACAAAACTCCAGTATCCCGTATAAAAACCGGCCTCATGAGTTCTAACCAGACATGTTTGGAATTTCGGTAGGAGCGCATTTATGCGCGATGCATTGAAATTCTGTAGGAGCGCATTCATGCGCGATGCATTCGCGGCTTAAAGCCGCTCCTACCATCACTCTCGTATTGGGTGTCAACTGGAGAATTACAGATAAGCAGAAAAGGAATTTTATGGAGGAAACTTTTTAGCTGTTCAGTCTAACAGCTGCTTCATAATATCTATCTTTTTAGTTATCGACTCTATCCCTACCCGATAACCATCATCCTCCCAGTCTATGTACACTGCTTTTCCGGCCACATCGATCCTGTTTAATCCCGGGAAGAACTGGAAGTGGAGTGTGGTTCCCTCATGAAATTGAACATTCACAATCATCACGGCAAACCCCTCCTTGTTGACATCCACAATCCTGCACGTACCTCGAATGAGGGGGAGACCCTTCTGTTCAACAGAGTAGTTCCCCTGAATGTCCACCCGATAGCGCGGCAATTCCCGCCGGTTTTCTCTCAGCCCCCAGACTGAAACACACTCCTTCAACGTGGTAAAATCACGAGCTACTTTCATCCTGCTCACCCCGTGTAGGTTTTATGAAGGTTTTTGCTTTCTCACATGGTCTATCGTGTAACGAAGGTGCTCTATGAGCGTCATCTTATCATTGTATCGGCACGGGGATAAAAAACTTAATACAAATAAAGATAGTCGATAGATTAAAATGGTTACAATAGCACTTTACCCGGGGCACTATTCCTGCTAGATTCTATACAATGAATGGGCACTTGGCAGGGCTAGGATTATTATGGTTTTCCTGTCATCGGTTATGTTTATTTCCTGAAGATCAATTACCAGCATGAGAATACCATTGTTTTAGGGGGCATACCGGACACGATGCACAGAACACTAAAAGTTATAGCCATTCTACTACTTGCGTGCGCGAGTAGAGCTGAGGCCCTTAACCGGTGCGAAATATTCTGGGCAGGTGAAAGTACTACAACCTATGGAGAAGATCGAGAACATTCAGTGTTGGGATTAGCTGTACGTAACCCCCCCCTTGGGTATGCCATTGCACCATGGATAGATGATGATAAATATTTTCTAAGCTATGTCGGTCGTACGGTTACTAACTGGAATTCTGATTATGGCTCATGTGATTTATATAATACTGCAGAGGGTGAGGCATCTTTTGATTGTTTTTCTTATTATGATACACACTATGTCATCATTCAACTTGGCATCAATGATATTTCAGGATTAGCACAGGACCATGAAGGTGATGTTGATAGAGCCGTTAGTAGTACTATAGCCTTTGTCCAAAGAATACAGGCCCTGGGTAAAAGGGTTATCTGGATTACCATTCATCCAATGGATAAAGATGGATTGAAAGATGGTAAGCCCTATACACTACCTGAATTACTGCCTGAGGGTGCGGGGGACTTTGGACAGGGAAAAACACGTTGCACCTGTGCTATGGAAGCAGTAAATTGCAGGCAGTATTGGAATTCCAATCACGAATATTTTATTGATACATTCAAACCGTGGTGTGAAGAGAATGATGTTGGATTTATTGACGTCTTTCAACACATACGGGATAGTTACGGTGATGACAACACAGATGATTTTGTAGAAGCATATAGTGAAGATGGCCTCCACATTAACTATCCAGGGTCAGAGCTTATTTATGCCTATATACGATCGCAGCTTGCAACGCTTCCCCTGTTTGATGTCGACAGTGACGGGGTCTTAGATTGCATTGACAACTGTCCTGATATTTCTAATGCTGATCAAACTGAATCGGATAGGGATTGTATCGGAGATGCATGCGATGCTTTTCCTAATGATTATGATCCTACGCAACCTGACTTCGATTCTGATGGGATAGGGAATATCTGTGACAACTGCCCTGCTTTTGTTAATCCCCGTCAGAATGATAAGGACGGCGACAGGATAGGTGATCTATGTGACGCCTGTCCCTCTGATCCTTACAATGACAGGGATGGGGATGCTCTCTGTGGAGATGTGGACTCCTGTCCCGCCGATCCTTACAATGACAGAGATAAAGATGCTGTCTGTGGAGATGTCGATAATTGCCCTTTTATTCATAATCCTGCGCAAAACGATTATGATGGGGATGGCAGAGGCGATGCCTGTGCTTTGTGTCTGATAGAACAGGTATACGGAAGCTATGCAGATGAAGCAGAGCTACTTCGGCGCTTCCGGGATAAAGTACTCAGTAAAACACCAGAGGGCCATGAACTCATAAAACTCTACTACCAGTGGAGCCCTCTGATAGTAAGAGCACGAGAGGGAGACGATGCGTTTAAAGCAGGGACCAGGGAAATGATTGACGGGATAGTACCATTGGTTCAGGAAGCCATGGAATAAATTATTCTGCTTATCCACAAAACTCCAGTAACACGGATGAAAACCGGCTTCATGAGTTTTAACTAGACATGTTTGAACGGTTTAATGCCTCGCAAGCCCCGCTTTGCTTGCGAGAAGCTTCACATTTCGGTAGGAGCGCATTCATGCGCGATGCATTCGCGGCTTAAAGCCGCTCCTACCATCACTCTCGTATTGGGTGTCAACTGGAGAATTACGGATAAGCAAATAAATTATTTATCGCACAGCTTACTATAAAAGGCAGAGTATTATAGCTCTGCCTTTTGTTTTATGTAGTGTACCATAACAATCGAGCCCAACAATCTGCAAGCAGATTGACGTAAGTTGACACAGTAAAAAGGTGAGCTTCGACTCTTGAATGGTAAACCAGCGTAAACGATTTCTTTGCTGGGGAAGGAGTGAGATCCCTGCAGGCGAGGGGAAAAGGGCAGGCAGTGTGCTTTTTGTCTTATACATTAAACAGGAAGTGCAGGATATCACCGTCCTGTACTTGATAATCTTTGCCTTTAAGTGACAGCTTTCCCGCTTCTTTAACCTTTTGCTCAGTGCCAAGAGACACGAGGTCAGCGAAATGCATATGTTCGGCCCTGATAAAACCGCGTTCGATATCAGAATGTATGGCACCACCTGCCTGAGGTGCACACGCTCTGTGGTGTACTGTCCATGCCCGCACTTCATCTTCCCCAACAGTAAAAAATGAGATGCGATTTAGTGCAGCATAACTGAGTTGAGTAATTTTTTCGAGGGCTGAACGGTTAATACCAAGTTCATCAAAAAATGTTTCCCGCTCCGCTGTATCCTCTATTTCGGCAAGTTCCTCCTCAATTTTCAAGGAAACCTGCATACAGTGGATTCCATCCGTGACACATGAGGCTTCAACACGTTGCCTGAACTCATCTGATGTGAGATCGTTTTCATTAACGTTCAGTGCGATAATCATGTTCTTTCTCGTGAGAAAGGGATACGCATTTAAGATTTTCTTTTCTTCATCATTGAGCGGCATCACGCGCAGCGGTTTTTCACCATTAAGGTGTTCCTCTATACGTTTCATAAGGGCCAGTTCTTTCTCTTTCGTCAGATCATGTTTCCGTTTGATGTCCTTGTTGAGTCGCTCAATACGTGTTTCGCAAAAAATAAGGTCTGCAAGGAGCAGTTCTGCATGAACATACTCGACATCCCGGAGAGGATCGACTGTCCCATCAAGGTGGAACACTGCTTCATTATCAAAGGCACGGACAACATGACAGATGGCATCAACCGTACTGATGGCCGTAAACGTTTCGCGGTTTTCTTCAGAATTTTTTGACAGTTTTGGAAGCAGGAGATATTGTATAATTGCAGGTGTTACTGCTTTCGGATTGTATTTTGTAGCAAGCTGATTAAGCCGATCATCATGGACCTTTGACAGGCCAATATTAGCTTTCTTTGCACTGCGGTCCGGCCCCTGCGTAGCAGCTGATGTGCCATGGGTGAGTAGATTAAATAGCGTTTTTTTTCCCGTTTGCGGTAATCCTATAATACCGATTTCCATACTTTACATACTCCTTCTTTGAAGCACTGTAACCATTAATACGATTATTATAAACCGGCACCGTGAAGGTACCGTTTGCACAATCTTTTCTCATACGATTTGAACACTACTAGAGGTCAAATCTTCACTGCATTCGCCCTAACCTCTTGATTGTATGGTACCGAGAATCAGAAGTGAAACGGGGAGAGGAGGATTTTCGGTTTAACAATGAGGAAACTAAGATAAGAAACCGCAGGACGGAGCTATAATCTTATTATTTATACTATAGTTACCCTAATAAGTCAAGTGTACCGCTTGGAAGGGGGGATTTTATCTGATAAAAAGATTTTTTGTGGAGAAATCAGGATCACTGGTGACATTCAGGCCAAGTCTTCTTAATCCTGCTTCATCACCGGGAGTGGGGATATGGGTCATGTGCATTTCGCAATTCTTGAGATCCTTTAGTTTTTCAATTGCCAGCTGAGCAGCAGAGTTAACCGTGCCACTGATGCTCAGAGCTATAAGTGCTTCTTCCATATCAAGGCTAGCACTTTTAGTGTTAAGAATATTTGTTTTAAAATCCCCTATTGCTTGCGTTATGCCCTGGGGAAGAAGGTGTATTTTTTTTGGTATATCGGCTAAATGTTTTATTGCATTTATTACGACGCTTGAGGCTGCATGCATGAGGGGGGAATTATTCCCGGCAATAAAGGTGCCGTCATCTAATTCAATTGCAGCACCGCAGAAAATTCCCTCGTTTCCCTTGTCCTGGCTTTGAGCTTCAGAAGCTGCATCTCGGGCCATGCCAACAACTTTCCTGTCATCTAACTTAACCCCCAGTTCATTCATCAGGAGTTCAACCCTCTGGGGGGTTTCCTTGTCTACAAAGCCCATAGTAAATTCGCACTTATACCTTAAAAGTCTTCTTATCAATTCCTGTTTCGAAGCCTCCTGCACGGCATCATCATCTGTAATGGCAAAGCCCACTTTATTTACACCCATATCAGTAGGTGATTTGTAGATGGATGATGTTCCTGATATTTTTTCAAGGATACTTCTAAGAACAGGAAACACTTCGACGTCCCTATTATAATTAATGGCCGTTTTCTGGTGTGCTTCCAGGTGAAACGGGTCTACCTGGTTAAAATCAAATATGTCCGCCGTCGCAGCTTCATAGGCGACGTTTACAGGATGTTTAAGGGGGAGGTTCCACACGGGAAAGGTTTCAAGTTTTGCGTAACCTGCATTAACACCCCGTTTGTGCTCATGATATAATTGGGAAAGGCAGGTAGCCAGTTTGCCACTCCCGGGTCCCGGGCCGGTTACAACCACGAGCTGATTTTTTGTTTCAATATAATCATTACTGCCATATCCTTCATCACTGACAATGGTATCCACATCCGTGGGATAGCCTTTTGTGAAGCGGTGAACATATACCTTAATGTTCCGGCGTTCCAGTTTGTTTTTAAATATTGTTGCTGCCGGTTGATTATCAAAACGGGTAATTACTACGGTTACATTATCAATACCCCATTCCTTCAAATCGTCTATGAGTTTTAACGCATCAGAATCATAGGTGATGCCAAAATCAGCACGCACTTTTTTTCTTTCAATATCTCCCGCATAAATGCACAGCACGATGTCAGCTTTATCTCTTAGTTTTTTCAGAAGCTCCATCTTTACATTAGGGTTGAACCCGGGTAGAACCCTGGTCGCATGATAGTCAAAAAGCAACTTTCCACCAAACTCCAGATAGAGTTTATTGTCAAACATATTTACGCGTTCAAGAATTGCCGCTGTTTGTTCTTGTAAGTACAGGTCATTATCAAATCCAATTTTTTTACTCACTTTCCACTCCTGCCCTAATATAAAATAGGTATACGGTACATTTTTTCCTGTGGAGTATATAGCACGAAATCTATTATGTCAAACAGGAAACAAAGACGCGAAGCAGTCAACCACCTATCTTGATCTGTGCTCAAGCAATTTCTCTCTTTTCAACCAATTGCATTACGTTCTATCAGGTTAGGGGTTTGATTCCTCACCGCCTTTTCCACTATTTTGTGGTAAAATTCCCCCTGCAGGTTTATAATGACATCACTGTATTTAGTGAAAACAGAGCAGCAGTACCTGTCCATTCCCTAAGCTGATCTATCCACAAATTGATTTTTAGCATACTCCCGGGAGAAAGTGCTATGCATCAGAAAAAGATGCCTATAAGAGATCTGGCGGGCTGTACGATCAATGATTACGAGCAGAAGCTGTACGACCAGCTCTTACCCTACGACTGGGACGACATCTATCTCTCTTTTAAAGAAGAGATGCTCATGTTTCAGAATGTGGTCCATCTCATTAAAAATACACCGGAGGATAGGCTGCCGGCTATCGGCAATTGTGAACCCGGGCAGTATGTACCCCTGATGAAAACGTTAGAGAGGATTTATGACTCCATTAAAAGGCTTGAAGCACCTGCAGAGCATCCTGCACAGCCACCCGAGGAAAAAGTCCCTGTTAATGTGAAGGTGAAAGCATGCGCACAAAGCCAGGGAATCCATCTCACAGGGTTCACGACCCTCGAACCTTCCTGGGTCTTTCCCGCTTCAGATAACTGGACCTTTCCGCAAACCCATCAGCCAATAGGATACACTAATGTAATCGCGCTGGGAATGGAGATGAACCCTGCAGTATTCAGTAGCAATCATTCCCCTGGTGTTGAAACCTTATTTGAGGCTCTTCTTACCTATGCTAAGCTCGGTGAGGCAGTTGAAAAAATTACCGGGTTCATACGGGAGCTTGGCTATCAGGCGCGGGGTCACCACCCCTATGCAGGAGATTTCCTTTACTCGGCACATGCTGTTAAGGCAGGGGTAGGTCAGTTGGGAGCAAATGGGTTGGTGTTAACACAGAAGTATGGTCCCCGACAGCGTTTTGCAGCCATCACCACCGACGCACCCATTACCGTGACAAAACCCCGTAACCTGGGTGTGAATGATCTCTGTTACAAGTGCATGCGATGTGTTACTACGTGTCCTACGGGAGCGTTATCTCCTGGTAAAGTAAACTGGCGAGGCACCGTGAAATGGAAGTTGAACCATAAGCGCTGCTGGAAATACTTTATAGCCAACAATGGTTGTGGTCTCTGTCTTATCGTGTGTCCTTGGAATAAGGAGGACAGCTGGTATCATCGGCTTGCAGCAACAGGGGTTACCCGGTCAGGATTATTTCGAAGGATGATCCTTACCATAGATAACCTCTTTTACTGGAGAGGTGCTGCCACAAATCCACGCAACGGCACAGTGAAACCGCAGGAGGGACCGGTAAGTTTCGCTGCTATGCTCGAGATCATGGGGAAAGAGAATCAGAAAGAGACGTAAAACTATACTAGAGAATAGTTGTTTATGCAGCTCTAAATTTTTCTTGTATCTTCATCCCCTCTTGCACTAATTCCAAAACCTGGTTGACTTCAAAAGGCTTATAGGCAATAAGATCTACCCCTCTTTCCTTCATTTCGGATGCCTGCACATCAACATTCCATCCGGTAATTATTGCAACGGGGACTTTTTTGTTTATACTTTTAACCGCTTCCGCAACTTCCCAGCCAGACATCCCGGGCATGCCCAGATCAGTAAATACCATATCAAAACTCTTCCTTTTAAAGAGTTCTATTCCCTGGCTGCCATCAGAGGCACTTTCAACTTCGTGTTCTCCTCCACTCAACAAAATATCCGTTAAAAGCTTACGAACCTCGCTTTCATCTTCTATCACCAGAATTCGTGCTTTCCTTTGCTTTTCCTGTTGCACTGCTGCTTGTTCTACTTCCTTCGTTGACCCTTCGGAGAAAGGAAGTGTTATGGTAAAGGTGGTACCTGCGCCTTCACTGCTATCTACCTTGATCGTCCCCCGGTGTCGATTTATAATGCCATAGGAGACACTCATGCCTAACCCGGTGGACTGAACACCCTTGGTAGTAAAAAATGGATCAAAAATCCTATCCTGTGCATCTCTGGGTATACCAACTCCCGTATCGTTCATGATTATCATGATCTGCTTGTTACCATTAACGGTCTTGATGCCCAGTTCTCCTCCTTGAGGCATCGCATCGACTGCGTTGTTGATCATATTGGTAAAAACTTCTCTCAGCTCAGACGCACTGCCCACAGTGGGGGGAAGGGGGGAAAACTCTTTTTGAATATGAATCTTTATCCCCTTTGACTCAGTCTCATCCTTCCATTTGACCCGGGTAAACTCCAGGGCATGATCGAGCAGTTCATTAATGTTCACCTGCACAAAGTCTTTATCATCCGTTCTTTTTCGAGCGAACTCCTGGATCCGTCTGACGGTCTCGGCACCGTCCATGGCGGCCTTTTCTATGATATCGAGGCCGTTTTTAATCTCGTAAACCGATTTTCTCTTTTCCTGTTTTCCCGTTGGAACGTTAAAATTTAATTTCAACAGCTGGGCTCTCCCCAGAATAGCAGCCAATACATTGTTGAAATCATGGGCCACTCCCCCTGCCAGCTCTCCCAGCGACTTCAGCTTTTCAGACTGGAGAAGCTTATATTCCATCTCTTTTCGCTCGGTGACATCCCGGACTATAGAAGTAAAGAGGTATTCCCCGTGTGTCTTTAAACTAAACGTTGAAGATTCTACAAAAATTTCTTTGCCGTCCTTCCGCAATACTTTCTTTTGAGTGGTTTTTGAGGGCAAGCTTAATGCAGGGTTATCTTTAAACTGCTTGATCGATTGTTGCCACTTTTCCCTCTCAGCAACAGGTAAAAGTAAAAAGCCAGGTTTTCCCAGCATTTCATCAGCAGAATAACCGAATATTTTTTCCGCCGTTTCATTGTAATCAATGATGATTCCCTCCCTGTCCACCGTGATAATGGCATCATTGGCATGGGTTATTAAGCCACGGTATTTATCCTCGGATTTCTTTAATCTTTCTTCAAATTCTTTTCTTTCAGTAATATCTCTTATGGTTGATACAGCACCGGTAACAGTACCGTCATGATCCCTTAAAAGGGCTGCATTTACTTCGACATCAATTAAGCTTTTATCCTTTTTTAACCAGACAAACTCAAACCCGGTAACCGTTCCTTCTTCAAATAATCGTTCCACATAATTATTTGCGATTACTTCATGCTCATCTCCTTCCGGTTTAAAAATATGGGCCTCTTCTCCTATAATCTCTTCTTTGGCATAACCAAGCATCCGTGCTGTTGCATCATTAACGACACTGATGGCACCTTCACTGTCAGTAACTAAAATGCCGTCTGTTGTGGTCTTGAAGATATTCTCCAAAAACTCTTTATTTTCCTTTAGTTCTTTTTCTGCCATTTTCCTTTCCGTGATGTCTCGAATACTGCCAACCGATCCGTTAATACTACCCACTGAGTCCTTTAAGAGGACTACATTCATTTCAACATCAACTAAACTACCGTCTTTACTTTGCCAAACAAACTCTGCACTAGTGATAGCACCATTTTCCTTTAGTTCTCTCTGGTAGTGTTCCGCTTGTTCTGTATAGGACTCCCCGTGGGGCATGAGATCCATGGAACGTTTCTTTAAAAGTTCATCTATGGAATACCCTGTTAACAGTGCTGTCGTTTCATTTGCCATGGTTATATAACCATCAGCGTCCGTTACTAAAATGCCATCAGCCACGGTCTTGAAGATGTTTTCCAGAAAATTCCGTGCTTCCCGTATCTCCTGCTCAGCTCTCTGCCGCTCGGTAATGTCCCGTACAATTCCCGTGAGTACCATGCCCTTTTTTGCTTTATAGCTGGCGTAGGAAATCTCGGCAGGAAATTCACTGCCATCTTTTCTCATCCCGGGAAACGAGAACGTCCTACCTCCCAAACTGCCTTTACCCGTTGCAAGCAATTTTTCCATTGATTGCCTGTTATTTTCCCTGCATCTCTCGGGCACCAGGCAGGAAAATGACATGCCGATAATCTCTTCGGGAGTATAACCAAAAATAGCATGAGCCCCACTGTTCCATGACTCTATCTCGCCACAGGGAGTAATGGTGAGAATAGCATCACTGGCGCTTTGCACCAGTGAGCGTAACTGTTCCTCGTTTTCCCGCAGTGACTCCTCAGCTTCTTTCCGGTAGGAGATATCTCTTATTCCCGCTACTGCCCTATAGAGATTACCTTCGTGATCTTTTAGAAACGTAATATTGATTTCAACAGGACACAGGCTCCCGTCTTTCCTGAACCATTCTGTTTCCCAATGCTTCACATAGCCTTTTTCAAAGAGCTGTTCAAACATGATTGCACGTGTTTTCGCACGCTCTTCATTCGGGGGACTCAATTCAGTAGTGTATTTTCCCACTAATTCATCTTCACGATAGCCGAGCATCTGCTCTATTGCTCTATTGACTTTCACGATACATCCTTGCTCATCCGTCACCATGATCCCGTCTGCAGAGGTTTCAAAGATGTTTTCCAGGAAATTTCTGGCTTCATTACTCTCTTCTTCCGCCTTTTTTCTTTCGGTGATATCTCTCAGTATCCCGACCCCTCCTGTCATATTTCTTTCACTGTCATATAAAAAAACGATGTTTGACTCAACAGGAACAACCTTTTGATCCTTACGCACAAAATATCGTTCCCAATTATATACTCTTCCCTCCTCAAAGAGCTTGGCAAGCATTTTCTTAGCCTGATTGATCAAATCTTGGTTTATTTCGACCTTTTTACCGGTAGTCGATTCATATGAACCTTCCACAGAGGGAGAAAACTCAGTCGTATGTCTCCCCATAACTTCTTCCTCTGTATAACCGAGCATCTTCAGGAGAGATTCGTTTACTCTCGTAATACAGCCAGTTGTATCGACAATAACAACGGGGTCTAATGAGCTTTCTATTATATTGTCCAGGTAATCTCTTGTTTTTTCCAATGTTTCATTGGATTTTTTTCGTATGTTAATTTCCTTCTCAAGCTGTTTGTTTCTTGTTAGTACTTCGGCTGTGCGTTTATTTACCAATGATTCAAGTTGCTTTCCGTATTCTTCTAATTTCTCTTCTGTCTTCTTCCTCTCTGTAATATCACGCAGCAGCAACACTACACCATCACGGTTTTTTCGATGATAGGTAACTACCTCAAGAGGGAATATCTCGCCATTTTTCTTCTTTCCAGTTGTTAATTCAATATAAAAACCATCCCTTTCAAGCTTTTCAGTTATCTCATTTCTTTGCGATGAGCATGAATCACTCTTTGAGTAGAACAAATCAATTTTCTGGTTAAGGGCTTCATCTACATTATAATCAAACACACCCTTCACTGAATCATTACACATAATGATTGTCCCGCTTTTATCGACAACAACAAGGACATCTGTATTGATACTTGAGATAATGTCCTCCAGTTCCCTTCGCTCACTTACAGCCCCTCTCCAACGCTGGTATGTTATCCCTAAGGTAACTATCAGCCATAGAAAAATAATATTAATGAAGAAATCATTGATGGGCACGGTATTGTAAAAAGGAAAATAGTCTCGAATAGTATCAATGAAATCAATTGATAAGCTCAATAGAGAAAACAGTATGGTAATAATCACGATCATAGATAGATTAAATAACGCTCTATCTTTTTGCCTTGTCACCCTCATGCCTTTCCTCCCGTTTTCTGGCCACTATCTTCGTCCAACTATTTGAATATCGACACTTTATTAAAAAAACTGAACTTATTTTGTAGGGTAATTACAAAATCTGCTTATCGGTAATTCTCCAGTTGACACCCAAAACGACTGTAACTTCTTGAAGTTAGATGCTTACCCAACTACATCCAAGCATTTCTCTTTCAGATAGGGTGATGGTAGGAGCGGCTTTAAGCCGCGAATTTATCGCGCATGAAGCGCTCCTACCGAAATTGAGGTTCTTACGCAACTACATCTAAGCATTTCTCTTTCAGATAGGGTGATGGTAGGAGCGGCTTTAAGCCGCGAATTTATCGCGCATGAATGCGCTCCTACCGAAA
>CALJBY010000198.1 GCA_938024025.1 uncultured bacterium | reverse complement strand
TCCTGCCAACTGTGATGCCTGGCCACCTGCCTCGGGGTTACCACAGACCAATCCCCGCTTCATGGCTTCCGCTGAAACCTGGGCATTTGATACATACGGCTCGATAATGGCATACATGTTCTTCTCGTCTATCTCAACGATGCGATTCATTCTTTTGGGATCTAAAATGATGGTAAAAGGACGTGTTGCTTTTGTAGCGACAGACCACAGGTTTGAACCAACAGGAATACAATGGAATGAATAGCGGTTGGCTAATTTATAAATTGCCTGAACTTCCTGGGTGTTTTCCGGTAACGCCACGAATTCGGGTGGAAAATGATCTAAAACGCCGGGTGGGAGCCAATCCCGGGTATAGGCTTCTAAAATTGCATTGTCATCGGAAACGTTTTCCGTCCCTAAAAGATCAACGAGTGCCTGTCTTATCGATTCGTGTTTGTCTTTTCCCATAGACCATACCTCCTACAAGCATATGTAATAACGATTTCAAAGTTATACAGCAGAAAGAATGTTCAATTATATACATTCGGACTGTTAAGTAAAGATAAAAATCGTCCTTTTCCCCTGAGGGAACAAAAAAAGATGCCCTTTAAAAGGGCATCACAAAACCATTGCGGCTGTGTAGAGAAAAAGAATGTACGGCTGCTAGTAGGCTAGATTGACTCTCTGAAACTCTCGTACAGTTTCCAGCTTATCCACGACCTCTGACTGCTTTTCGGGGAATTTACTAATAAAATTCGTATAGTTAGTTTCTGCTTTATCATAAGCCTCGAGATTGAGGTAACAGTCTCCGGCCATCTTAAATACCTTATCCATGTCCTGGTAATTTGGAAACCGCTTCTGGATGTCATCCAATACTTGCACTGCCGAACTGCAGTCATTCAATTGCTTGTAACTTAAGGCCAGCTGGTAGCGCAGGAGGGATGTATGGGACTCATTTGGATTCATGGTCAGGGCTATGGAATAGGTGGCTATCGCCTTTTCCAACTCACCTTGTGAGAAATAGAGATTACCGCGTTCGATGGCGTAGAGTGCATCCTGTGATTGGATAGAAGGTGCCTGGCCGGTCCCCCTCTCGTTGAGCAGGCTTCTGGTAACCCGGCTTAATACATCTGTCTCCTCCTGTGGTAGCATTCCGGGCACAGGAGAGTCTGCTTGCGTGACCAGCATCGGCTGTGGGGAGGAAGGAGTGATTACAGAACTTCTTTCTGCCGGTGGTGTTATCCTCGCGGTGTTTTCCGTGAGGGCAGGGAATTGCTGGTTATAGTAAAAAACACCCATAGCTATGAGGAGTACCATTGCCGCTGCTGGTGCAGGCTTAAAGATAAACTGGGTGAACCAGGATCCCCTTTTCTGAGGGGCCATATCCTTGGCATGTGCCAGTATTCTCTGATGGACCAGTGCGGGCGGCTCCTGATGCTTTAATTTCTGGAAGGAGGCAGAGACAAACTGGAGCTGTGATAACTCTTTCGCGCAGTACGCACAATCTTTAAAGTGCGCATCCATCCTCAGTTTCTCATCCGGAGCCAACTCGTTGTAAAGATAGTCTACAAGTTTTTCATCACATTCTGGACACTTCACCTTCGATCACCTCACTTTTTGTTATGCCTTCTCGTTTAAGGGTTTTTCGTAAATGTTCCAACGCATAGCGCATCCGGCTCTTCGCTGTGTTTACAGGGCATTTGATTAATTCGGCTATTTCTGCAAAGCTTAAATTGAGGTCCTCCCGCATGAGAAAGACTTCTTTCTGGTCTTCAGGTAATGCGGCTATTGCTTCTTCCAGAACCAGGGCCACCTCACTAATCCGCGCGGCTTTTTCTGGAGAAGGATCTGTACCGGCAATGGTTGATTCAAGGACCATTTCTTCCTCACTGTCTATCGGCTGTGCAAGAGAAGTTGTCTTGCGGTGTTTCATTTTTCGGAAGTGGTCGATACATCCGTTCCGGGCAATCTGATAGAGCCAGGTAGTAAATTTAGCAGAAGGTTCATAGCGTTTGCTTGCCTTAACTACTTTTAAAAATACATCCTGAAGCAGTTCCTCTGCCTGGTTGCCACTTTCCCCAATAAAGTGGGAGATAAAATTGAATATACCACGATGATGACGCCAGTAGAGCACTTCGAAGGCACGTTCATCACCTTTCTGATAAAGCAGCATCAATTCCTCATCATTTTGTTTATCTGCTTGATTCTTTGTATCAGTGGTCAAAATGCTTTACTCGTGCAAGGTACGTATATTAACGATGTAATCCTTAAAAAGTTTTATCTTTTTAAGGGGGTAAAAGTAACCAGGTGTTAATAGTAGCATGATTTATGAGTGGTTTCAACTCGAATAGGAAAATCACTTGAATTAGTTATGGTTTTCGAGCTGTACTCGTCACGTGTGCACCTTGCCTTCCCCCTTTTAACTTGACATCCCCCCAGTGCTATACTAATAATTCCAAGTAGTTGTTTTATAAGGGCCGTGCACTGCTATGGAAGATGCTGGATAGCTTTCAGTTTTTTTCAGGGACCAAACAACCGTAAACATTTTTTTCAAGAGGGGGGAGTATGGAAGAGCAAAAATATTCATTTCGCTGGGTAGTGCTTGCTTTACTGTTTTTAAGCCTTTTTGCTGCAACCATCGCAATGCAATGCATGCCACCGCTGTTCTCCGAAATCACCGAGCAGATACCCTTGAGTAAGGCTCAAATGGGTACGATTATGGGGGTTATTACGCTCGCATCCCTGTTTTTTGCTCCCATTGGTGGAGCCCTTTCTGATAAACTCGGCGCACGCTGGGGGTTTGGCATTGCTGCGATTATTGTAGCACTTGCTGGAGGGTACCGTTATTTTGCAGGGAGTGTAAATGACCTCATTATCTGTATGTTCATTTTGGGAGCCGGGATGGCTATGTATGCCCCTAATATGCCCAAGGCCCTTGGTACCTGGTTTTCAAGAAAGGACCTGGCCATGGCGAATGGGATAAGTATCTCCGGCATGGGAATAGGTGGGGCCGTCGCTATGGTAACTGCGAGAAGTGTTCTTTCACCCACTTTTGGTGGCTGGAGGGGTACCATGGTCTTCCTCGGAGGACTTGTGCTGCTCGTTGCCATCCTCTGGATGATTATTTACCGGGATCGTCCGGCTGGGGATACTGCTGCACGGAAGAAGCCGAACGTGTTTGAGAACTTTAAGGACGTGTTAAAGGTGAGAGACATCTGGCTTGTCGCTTTCTA
>CALJBY010000197.1 GCA_938024025.1 uncultured bacterium | reverse complement strand
TGCAACTCATATGGGTATAGTACTCAATAAACCAACCATAGGATGTGCCAAGTCCCGCCTTATTGGTACATTTGACGAACCAGGAGCAGACGTGGGCTCTTATTCCCCGCTCATGGATGGAAGAGAGACCGTGGGCGTCGTCTTGAGAACCAGGAAACGGGTAAAGCCTATTTTTATTTCTCCGGGAACAAATATTTCCCTGAAAACCTGTATTAGAATTGTCCTCACCTGTGTTGATGGTTACCGCATTCCAAAACCAACCCGTGAAGCCGATCGCTATGTAGCGTGTATCAAGAAAGGGTCATCAGGGATGAAAAATAAGTTGCCGTCATGGTAGATTGTACGTGCCACTACTATGGGAAAGGATAAGCTATGACCAACGAGGATGATGCCCTTACCAACTTACTTAAGACAGAACTTGCTTCAGTTAACCGGGGGATTATTAAGAAGAGAAGGTCTTTGGCAGACCTCATTAAAAACCCGGTATTTGAGGAAGGTGCTAACACGGTCGAGTTGGATAAAACTGCTCTCGAAGAGGTTGCTGCCAGATTGACCAGCCCATCATGCGAGGCTTTATTCCCGCTCACCATCTATATTCCTTCCGGGGGGTCAGAAGGATACATCCGGGGAGACCGTGAAGCCAAAATCGCTGATGAACTCGGCGCTGATGGCGTTTCACGAGGAGATAAGTACTGGTTGCAGAAATACAGGGCCAGGAGCTTGTCTCACAAATACGCAGGTCTCATTCAAATCTTCTATACTGTTTAGAAGTGATATTTCATTTGTACAAAGATGTAATCCGGATATGATCCAAATTCACTCTTGAGCAGAGGCCATCTCGGATCTTCTCCTGTGCCCAGTACCATTCCCGCAACACATTCGGTGTTATCACTGAGTGAATACATAACTGTCGGATCGATGAGCATGCTGTAATCGGTAAGGTTGATAATGGTGGCGAGTGAGACGGTCAAAAGTGGTGTTACCTCATAGCTTCCCAAAACGCCCAGGTAATGACGAGAGACATTATACAGGTCTCCTTCCACGATACGATCTGATGAGAACTTTGACAGGTAACGGGAGGTATGGGTGGTGCCGAATCCATTGTAAAAATATTCACCGGACAGGTAGAGGTTGTTTGAAAAGCGGTACTCACTGCCAATGACCATCTGAAAAAAATCACTATCTTTTTCAGCAGCAAAGTAGGCTAGTTCCCCACGCAGGCCAACACCCGGTCCCACTTCTCCACTAAATTCTGCTCCAGCAAATCCGTCTTCACGGAACCATCCTGTTGTTAGTGCGAGGTCGAAATCAAAGAGAGTGGTAAAAGGGCGAACGAGGAGGGCACTCTCATTGAAGTCGAAATGGCTACCTGCTGCATAGATGAGACTGATCCCGCTGAACTCTCCCAGTGCGATGTCGGCTTTAGCTGCGTCAACTCCCGGTTTGTAATCACGATCAAATTCATAGGGGGAGAAGTTAGTTAAGAGATCAACGGGGTTCCAGAAATAGGTTGTCCCGAGGGAAAGGGCCTGCCTGCCTACGGTAAGGTCCAAGCGGGAAAAACGCATGGAGATATTAGCCCTGTCGATAGCTATATAGCTTGAGAAATCCTCATGCCTCGTTTGGACGTGGACTGCATCGTCTATCCTGAATCGATCAGCTCCACTGAAGGCTACAAATCTCCCAACTGCTTCTGGAATGGGATTGATTGATCCCCCTTCAAGTGCATGGAACTCAAACCATAATTTTTGGGCAATACTTCCGCTAAGTATCAGGCGCAGCAGCACCAGTCCACCGTCGTAACTTTTACCAAAGGGGTTATCGTGAATACCCAAATAGTATCCCTTCAGGTTACCTGATAGATCACATGAGAGGATATCGGTATTGATGAGCTCAATGCTGTAAACGGATACCGGCATTAAAAAGGTGAGAAGGGCAGGGGGAAGATAAAGAAAAAAGAAGAGGGTGATAACGGAGATGCAATTCCGACGGGCTCTCATTTCAGGGTATCCTTTGCAATCCTTCCATCTTTTAGTACGATAAGTCGTCGGGAGCGCTCCATAACAGCAGGATCGTGGGTGGAAAAGAGGAAGGTCACCTTCTTTTCCCGATTGAGTTTTTCCATCAGGTCTAACAGTTCAGAAGCAGTTTGTGAGTCTACATTAGCGGTGGGTTCGTCAGCAAGAACCAGAGCGGGTTCGGGGGCTATGGATCGAGCTATGGCAACACGTTGCTGCTGCCCACCACTCATATCCCGGGGAAATCTGTTTTCTAAACCTGACAGTCCTACTTCCTCGAGAAGATTGCCAACCCGCTGCCTGCGCTCTTCAGCAGGCTGTTTTTGAAGCAGCAAAACAAACTCCGCATTCTCAAAGGCGGTGAGGACAGGGATCAAGTTGTAGCTCTGAAAGATGAAGCCAATACGATTGAGGCGTAACCTGCTCAGTTCACCCCTGGTCATGGCACTGAGGCGTTTTTCTTCAAGATAAACACTTCCTTGGGTAGGCTTATCAAGACCACCGATAATATTGAGAAGTGTTGTCTTGCCTGAGCCCGAAGGACCGGCAACTGCTACAAATTCTCCCTTTTGCAGCACGAGGTCAATACCACGGAGGGCAGGAACAGCCACCTTTCCATCCTGGTATACTTTGGTGACACCCTCCAGTCTTACAATATCAGTCATGACTTCTCCACTTTATTGCTTGGTTTTGGTTGTTGATTCTATTTCCCCTTTTTTAATGTCTCGATGGGTTCCGAGCGAGTAGCCTTGATAGCTGGATAAATCCCCACGAGTACTGTCATGAGAAACACCAGAACGACGGTAATAACCAAATGGTCAGGGTAGAGATCGGAATAGAGAATAGGATCGAGAGCGATCCCCGAAATGTCAAGATTTTCTCCGGTAAAGAGGGTCATGTCAAAACCCTTTACTGTAAAATACTGGTTACAGAGAAGTCCCATCACCGTGCCGACAGTTACTCCTAAGAGTCCAAGCAGCATTGACTCGGTCAGTATCAAAAAGAGCAGGTTGTGCGGCTTCATACCCAGGCAGAGGAGTACACCAAATTCGAACTGCCGTTCCATTACGGACATAAGAATGGTGTTGAGAATACCTGCTGCGATGATGATAAAAATAATGATCTGAAATATGTAGTTAGAGGTTCCATCCAGTTCAACATAAGAGGCCAGTTCCGGCATCACCTCTCTCCAGGAAAGGACGGCGACCTCATTTGCATCTGAAAGGCTTATTTTGAGGTGCTCAATAATACGTTCCGTAGCACGCTGATTTGTAATAAAGATGGCAAGCTGTGTTATCTCTGTCTCCTTCATTGCGAGTAATGTTTGAGCTCGCTTAAGGGTAATTTGGCAAATATAGCCGTCAATCATTTCGGAACCCGTTTCAAAAATACCGACTACCCTCAAGAGTTCAGCTGCGATTTCACCGTGGAGATTATTTGCCGTAATTACCATTTTACTGCCAATGGAAACGTTGAGTCTTGCAGCCATCTTTTTCCCAATTAAGACACCCCTTCCTTCTGCATGTTCAAGGTAACTGCCTTCTGTGATCTTATCGATAAAAAGGGTGTTTTCTTTTTCACGTTCAGGATCTACTCCGATAAAAGCTGCTCCTACACTGCCATAACTGGTACTGAGCATGGCCTGTCCAAGTATACGGGGAGCCCATCCTTCGATCTCGTTTATTTCCTTGAAATACTTGGTTACTTCACCAGTTGATTGTAAGGTCAAGCGGGTTAAGAGGGAACTGCGATAGTCGGGGTGTTCCAGGGTTATGTGTCCTGATCCCAGGCGGGCGGCACTGTCAATCATGGTACCGTAAGTGCCATCTCCAAGGCCAATAAAAACGAGAGCCAGCACCAAGCCAAAACAGATGGAGGAGATGGTAATGATCGTTCTCCGCTTATTTCTCCATAAATTTCGCCAGGCTAGTTTTATAATTAACATGGTACTATTTCACCACCTGCACTAGTGGAAGACCAGGGCATCTACTGGTTTTAAGAGGGAAGCCTTTATTGCCGGATAGATGACGGCAAGGAGCGAAAGCACAAAAAGAAAGATGAAAGGTGGACAGACCGTGTTAAAGGTAGTTACTGCGAACCAGTGAGGCTCTGCCGCAATTCCCACAAAGGAGAACCCTTCAGTAATTGAGGTTAAATCGAGACCATAGTAGGTGAGATAAAGGCTAAGGCTCACACCGCAGGCAAGCCCCATCAGGGCACCACACAGTGTTAAGAAAAAGGTTTCAAGAAAGATCAGGAGCAGGACCTGCATGGGTCTGAATCCTATGGCCATCATAATTCCCAGCTCTTTAATCCTCTCAAAAACTGACATCAGCATGGTGTTGAGCATAATGAGGGAACCGGCAAGATAAATAATAGTAAGGAGTATATAGATGGAGGCGTCAGTTAATTCTAGCATATCTGATACTGCAGGGAAGATTTCTTTCCAGGTCTTGACCTCCTGGTCAGGTACTGCGAGCTTGATGCGATTACGGATTAAAGTGAGATCCTCAGTTGCGTCATTCCGCCGTAGTGCGATTTCTGTAGCTACATCATGAAGGCTAAAGAGACTTCTAAAATCAGCAAGAGACATCATAACCGTTGATCGGTCGATTTCTTCACTGATTCCCTTTAGAATTCCCGCTACCCGGTAGAGATCATTGCCGATTGAACCGTCAGCAGCTTGTGTGACTATCACCAGTTCGTCTCCAATGACGGCATCCAGGGTTACTGCTATTTTCTTGCCCAGAAGAACATCTTTTGCCTGCTGTAAAAAAGAACCTTTGAAGAGGTGTTTGTGAAATTCAGTTACGGTTGTTTCCTTAACCGGGTCTATTCCCAGGACTTGGGTTCCCGATGAATTTTCCCCATGACTTACTAAGCCGAAACCGTGAAGGCGTGATGCGGCCTTCACCCCGGATTGTTCGAGTGTAGCTATGAGGGTGTGCGGATGATCGATTACTCGATAAATGGATCTATCGTCAAGGTAGCCGGGACGGTGAATCTGAAGCTCTCCGGGTCCGAGGAGGGTAGCGTTTCTCTCCATTTGCTTTACTAACCCCCAGGTGAGTCCTGAGCAGGCAATCATCAGTGAAAGGGCTACAATCAGAGCGAACTGGGTAATGAGCGTACGTCTGCTGTTTCTCCAGATATTTCGCCATGCCAGCTTCAGATAGAGCATCAACTGTCTAACCCTCCTGCCGTTTGAGATTCCTTAAGCTGAAAAAGGTATCGGAAAGCTCCACGTCAAAGCTGATTTCTAGATA
>CALJBY010000196.1 GCA_938024025.1 uncultured bacterium | reverse complement strand
GAAATCAATATCAGCGCGTTTGTCAAAGCGATCCCAAAAAGAGCGATAAATCCTATTGAAGAGGGAATGCTGATGTTCCCTTTGAACAGTGCCAGTGTGAAAACTCCACCCACCAATGCTAATGGAATATTGAGCATAATCAAAAGCACATTTTTGATAGAATTAAACGAGCTGTAGAGCAGTATAAGAACCAGAAACAAAGTAATCGGAATCACAATGGCAAGCCTCTTATTTGCTGCCTGTTGTAATTCAAATTGACCACCCCATGCAAGCCTGTATCCGGGAGGAAACTGTATGTTTTTGGCAACCATCTTTTGAGCTTCTTCAACAAAACTGCCGGGGTCTCTATCACGCACATTGCACTGTATTGAGATATAGCGCTGTGTATTTTCCCGGCTTATTTGTCTTAACCCGGTAACAGTAGTAATATCTGCCAGCTGGTCAAGGGGCACAGTATACCCATCCGGAGTGTTAATAAGCAGATTCCTGATTGAGCTGATATTGTTCCGATAGGCTTCGGCAAATCTGGTAATAATACCAAAGTTTTTCTCCCCTTCAAAACCCTTGCCGACTTCCTCACCAGCGATTGCACTTTTTACTGTATGCTGTATGTGGGAGCTATTAAGGCCATAACGCGCTATCTCCTCCCTATTTATATTAATCTGGAGTTGTGTTTGACCGTCTACCTGCTCAACCCTCAGGTCAGCTACACCTTCTATGTCGGCAAGGACTCCCTGGATTTCCAGGGCCTTTGCTTTGAGTATGGAAATATCCTCTCCAAAAAGCTTCGCCACTATTGTAGTTCCGGCCCCTGCAACCAACTCATCTATCTCATGCTTGACGGGTTGTGAAAAACTGACAGAAACACCGGGATAGTTCTTAATGCGTTTGTCAATTTTTTCAACGAGCTCTTCCTGGGTTTTTACTGTCTCCCATTTATCCTTGGGATTGAGAGCAACCGTGATACAAGCATAATTGGTATGATGCACATGTGGGCCAACCTCACCATATCCAATATCGACGATAACCTGCTTCACCTCAGGAAAACTTCCCATATCCTTGGCCAATGCCCTTGAAGTGTCCGTGATTTCCTTCAGGGATATGTTGGGATTCATATACGCCAATGCCTGAATGGAGCCCTCCTGGAGTGTCGGAACGAACTCTCTCCCCAACTGGACAAATATGGCACCACCGATGAGCACCAAAATACCAATCGCAGCAATAACTATCGAACGCCGGTGGAGAAAGAAAAGCAGTACCGATTCATAGTAGTGGTATATCGCTGATTGGATCGGCGACTTTTTCTCTTTAGTTTTTTCCTTGTGCAGCAGGCGATAGAATACAGGGGCAATAATCAAGGCATAAAATAATGATCCGCACATGGTAATGGCAACCGAAAAAGCCAACGGGCGAAACATTTTACCCTCTACTGCGCCAAGTGTAAAAATGGGAAGAAAAACAATGATAATGATAGTCGTGGCAAAGAATATGGGCTGAGCAACTTCCCGGGCAGCTGACAAAATGATTTCCGTCACCGAGGATCTGCTGATGTTATCATTTAAAACAGATTGGATTCTTTCCACCATAATAATCGTGGCATCAACTATCATGCCCAACGCGATTGCTATGCCGCCAAATGATATTAAATCCCCCGGGATTTTATTAAAATACATTAGCGTAAATGCAAATAGTGTCGCAAAGGGAAGAGAGCATACAACAATGAGAGCGTTGCGCAGATTCCCCAAAAAAACGAAGGAAACAATACAGACCAGGATAAGTCCCAAGGTCAATGCTGAACTGACGGTATTGATACTGTTTTTAACGAGAGCCGCCTGGTCATAGTAAATGAGTAGCTTTACACCTTCGGGTAAATTGCTTTGAATCTGTTCCATTCGCTTTTTGATACGACCGATTACCTCAAAAGAATTAGCTCCATGAGCCTTGTATACACTGCCAACGACAATCTCTTTCTGGTCATCTAACAAAGAAACACCACGCCTAAAGGCATTTCCAAATTCTACGGTTGCGATATTTTTGATATAAACAGGGGTGTTTTGGTAGTTAACTATGACAATATTCTCAATATCTGTGGTGGTTTTTACCAGTCCCAGACTTCGAACAATTAACTCTTCGGAACCTTTTTCTATGATTCCAGCCCCAAGATTTAAATTGTTTTTTTGTACGGCTTCCATGACATCGTCTAATGACAAATTATATTCGAGAAGCCGGTCAGGATTTATTATAATCTGGTATTGCCGAACATGACCCCCCTGGCTGATAACCTTGGCAACTCCCTGCACTGTCTGAATTTCACGTTTAATAATCCATTCCTGCAATGTACGCAGATCGGTAGTGCTATAGTTGTCTCCCTCGAGGTAATAACCCAGAATCTTCCCCATTCCACTGGCGATAGGTCCCATTTCCAGGCCGTGGGGCATGTTTGCACCTTCTGGAATTCCTTCTTCCGCTTCTTTGAGTCTCTCTGCAACAAGCTGACGAGCCAGGTAGATATCAACATCATCTTCAAAGTAAACATTTACCGTCGAAAGCCCCAAAGTTGAGAGTGAACGTATTTTTTGAACCCCTGGAATTCCTCTCATAGAAACCTCGACGGGGCGCGTTACAAACCGTTCAACCTCCTCAGGCGCCATACCTTCTATCTCGGCAAAGATCTGAACCAGGTTTGGGCTTATGTCAGGAAAGGCATCAATAGATAATTGTGTGAGGGAAAAACCACCTGCTGCACAGACACCAACAAAAAGGATAATAATTAACAGCTTATATTTAAGTGATAACTCAACCAGTCTTTCGATCATAGGATCTAACCTCCAAAAACATCAGTGTGAGTGACCATGTCCAGCGTTCTCTCCAGCTGCAGCCTTTTCCAGCTGAGCTTTTATACGGAAACTGTTCTCGGTCACGATTATTTCCCCAGATTCAAGTCCATCAATAATTTCGACACACGTTTCATTAGAACGGCCAATCATGACGGGCCGAGGTTCAAAACCCTGTTCACTTTGGACAAAAACGCATGCTTTATCATCAATATTCTGAAGGACACTTTTGTCGACAACAACATCGGTTTCACTTTTCCCCACCTGAACAGTGGCAGTGATAAATGTTCCCGGCAGAAACTGCCCAGATGTATTGTCCAGTACGACCCTGGCAAGTTTTGTTCTTGTTTGTTCATCTATCAGTGAATGGACGTAATCAATTGTACCTACTGTTTTAGATGTATCAGCTTTGCCAGATATGGTTGCCTTCTGACCTTTCTTAATAGAAGATGCATCTTTTTGGGGGACGCGAAGGTCCACCCAGACGGTATCCAGGTTGGCTACAACAAAAACATCATCGTCTTCTTTGACCACCTCTCCAAGTGTTATATGTTTCTTAATAATTGTTCCATTGAATGGGGCTGTAATCTCATAGGAAGTAAATAAGCGTGGCGGTTCTGATGGAAGATTCTTGATGTATTCTAGAGAAAACCCTAATGCGCTGAGTTTATATTTAGCCTTGTTCATTTCAATTTTGGCTTCGGCAAAGGCTTTCTTAGCATCAAGATAATCCTGCTCGGAAGAGATTTTCTTTTTCCAAAGTCTTTCTTCCCGCTTAAAAAATGGTTCAGCCAACTGGAAGGATTCAATCGATGTCAGATATGCCGCTTTTACGTCTGCTAATTCCCGACTCTCTATGACGGCAAGGACCTCTCCTTTTTCTACAAAGTCACCTAAATTCTTTTTGACCTGTTGCGCTATGCCCGGAACACGTGGAACAATATGGGCTAACGTGTCGCTATTTATCACAATTTCTCCCGGTACTCTTATATGTTGCTCAATTTCTCCCGCTTTAACCTTTTTAACCTGGATCCCGAACCTTTTCATATCTTCTTTGGATAGTTTCACAACAGAAGCATCATGTTCATCGTGAGCATGTTCATCGTGTGTTTCATCTTCAGCGTGTCCATCTGCTTTGACATGATCATCATCGTGATCAGCCTCGTCATGGTCATGGATGTCATGATCATGCTCGTCGTGTACTTCAGCCTCATTGTGGTCATGTTCTTCAAGGCCTTGATCCTGAGGGGTAGTGGTGGACTGTTCTTCCGGACTGAAACACCCTGTCGCCTGAAAGAGAAAAAAGGCAAATAATACTAGTGTGAAGGTCAAAAAAATAATCTTCTTTGGTTTCATGTTTTTATCACTCCTTATCAGTGGTTTGCAGTGTTTCGAAAGAGGTTAGATTTTCACCAATGAGGCGCTCGATAGCGGTAAGGGCCTTATGGTAGGTAATCAGTGAATTGATGTAGGTGTCTTTTGCGTCGAAAAGACTTCTCTGTACATCCAGAACGTCTAAATAGCTGAATTCACCTTCCCGGTAAAGGTGGATACTCATCAGATGCAGTTCACTGGTTAGCTGTAAATCAAAGAAAAAGAAGTATGATAAAAAAACAGCACGGACAATGAATACCAATATGTATTCATAAATACCTCCAAAAACAAGGATTGAACTAACTCAAGACAATGGCAAACATTTTACATTACCAGTATCACTGTTTACCGGGAAATCTATGTGCCATTGATAGGAATTTATGGGATAAAAAGATAGCTGCAAAACCCTTAGCAGGAAAGATTAGGAGGACTTCTAGAAAAAAGCGAGGAAGTGAAAATGTTCTTTGGGGCCACTGGGGAATAAAAGTTTGGTAGGTTGTTGGAATCCTCGGGCATGGTTAATGTGATAACCTTTGGTTGAGAAAAAAATAGAACTGATGCTGCATGTGCCTTCCTTAGACTAGCTTGGACACAGGAGAGGTCAAGTTCATGATGGCAATCACTGTGGTGATGGTGATCGGGGGTGTGGTAATCATTATGATGATGGGTGTGCGAATGAGGGGAGTGGATACCGAAGACAATGTGCAAACCTTCTTTGGTATGCATGTGATGAAAATGGATAAAGGAAGAGACCTGAAAAAAACAAAAAATCTGAAAAAAAGCAACAAAGATGAATCCTGTACTTTGTTTTATGAATTGATTCACGGTTAACCTACAAGGAGGTAAAAAGTATATTGTAAGAAGGAATTTTTAACACATATCTTTCCAGGTGAGCAAAAACATGCTTTATTATGTCTATAGAGATTAAGAACAACATGCGAAAAAAAGATCACTATTGAAGAAAGGTATCAGACATTTAATTAGGAAGCTAAATATTAATTATCTAAATATTAACCCACAATTGCTTCTTTGTCAAGTCTCCTGTTGTCAGCTATGGATAATCTAACGTACTATTTTACGGCGTGCCTCAAACCAGCTGTAGACCGTAGGAATTACAAACAAGGTCAGTACCATAGAGGTAAATAGTCCACAGACAACTACCACAGCAAGTGGTCGTTGCACTTCTGAACCTATTCCCCTGGAAAGCAGCAGGGGTAAGAGTCCGAAAATAGTTGTGGTAGCAGTCATCAGAACGGGCCGCAAACGCAGCAGTGATCCCTCAACCACTGCTTCTTCCATCGGCAGTCCTTTTAAACACAACTCATTAATGTAGCTTACCAGCACCACACCGTTTTGTACCGCAATGCCGAATAGGGCGATAAATCCCACAGCTGCAGGGACAGAAAGGTATTCACCGGTAAGGTATAAACCGATAATCCCCCCGATAAGGGCAAGGGGGATATTCAATATTATAAGAAGAGCATGATGTATTGATCCAAAAGTCAGGCAGAGCATGAAGAAAATGAGTGCGATAACAATGGGAACAATAATGGAAAGACGGGTCATTGCCCGCTGCTGATTTTCGAACTGCCCACCAAACTCAATATAGTACCCGGGAGGAAGCTGTATCTTTTCATCAATAAGCTTTTTGATGTCTGCCACAACACTGCCCATATCCCTTCCGCGGACATTGCCCTGAATTATCCAACGGCGCTGGTTTTCTTCCCGGTTAACCTGAATGGGGCCGATTACCTGTTTTATCTCGGCAAGCTGTTCCAGAGGAATTAAGGTGCCTGCCTGGGTTTGAATGAGTAGGCTTCCTAAAGCCTCGGGATCGTCTCTAAACTGTTCCTGATAACGGACGTGTATCCCGAAGCGGCGGATATTGAGGAAAATATAATCTATGACTGCTCCTCCGATTGCTACTTCAACGAGCTCCAGGATGCTGTTAACATTGACCCCGTATCGGGAACAGGCATGGCGATCTGCTAGTATCTGTATTTGTGGCTGTCCGTAGCTCTGCTCGATCGAAAGGTCAACCAACCCCGGGACCATATCAATCGCATTAAAGATTTCCTGGGACTTCTCCCGCAAGGTGGCTAAATCTTCACCGAACAGTTTTAAGGCCAACTGTGCTTTAATGCCCGTCAACAATTCATCAAATGCATTTTGAATAGGCTGGGTAAAATTGAGCTGAATGCCCGGGAAGGAAGAAAGTTCTTGGTTTAACTCCTCAATCAGGGCCTCCTTATTGCCAGGAGAGGACCAGGTGTTCAACGGGTTTAACTCAATGTAGATCTCTGCATAGTTGACCGGGTGGGGATGACTGCCAGCCTCCGGTCGACCTATCCGTGACATGACTTCCTTAACTGCAGGGAATTGAGTAATGGTTCGCTCCATCTTCATAATTGTTTCAGTGGCCTTTTCCAGTGAAATGGATGGAGCCATGTTAACACCAATGAATATTGAACCTTCTTCCAGTGTTGGAATAAATTCAGTTCCAAGGAAGGGAAGCAGGCTTATGCTAGCCAGAAAAGCAAGAAGAGCTCCGGCAACGACTAATGTCCGCTTCTTCATAGCCCATACTAAGAGGGGGCGATAAAGATCCTTGAGTTTCTTCACAAGAATAAATTCTCTTTCATTTCCCCCCGTGAGAAGGTAGGTGCACAGGACGGGGGATGCAAAAACAGCGACCAAAAGCGATCCGAAGAGGGCAAAAGAGATGGTAAATGCCATGGGAGAAAACATTTTCCCCTCAACCTCTTGCAGGGTAAAAATAGGGAGAAAAACGATGATGATAATCACAATAGAAAAGATAATGGGCCGGCTTACTTCCTGGGCGGCACTTAAAATGATGTCAATGGTTCTCCGCGTGGTTTTACCGTGCTCAAGGTTTAAGTGTCGAAATATATTTTCCACCATCACAATAGCGCCATCACCGAGCATGCCTATGCCAATGGCAATGCCACCGAGAGACATGAGGTTTGCTGAGATGCCGGCGTATTTCATGCAGATTATTGATATCAGGGCGCAAATGGGTAGCGAGAGGGCTACGATGAATGCGCAGCGAAGATTCCCCAGAAAGAGTGCAAGGATGATTACTACCAATAGGGCGCCCTGGAGAAGAGCCTTTTTAACGGTCCAGGTGGCGTTTTCAACCAGTTCAGCCTGTTCATAGAACGGGTAGAGGTTGACTCCCTCTGGAAGCGATTGCTGTACGGCGGGTATTTTTTTATATAAGTTTTCTATGACACGTGAGGTGTTTTCACCAAACAACTTTAATACCAATCCTGAAACAACCTCCTGCTCACCGTTGCGGCTTACCACACCTCTGCGGATCTCTTCCCCGTAAGTAACTTCCGCTATGTCCGCAATTTTTATGGGAGTGCCATCAAAGACTTTAATGGGAATTTCACGAATGTCATCAAGGGTCTGTAGTAAGCCGATGCCACGCACAAGATATTCTTCGGAGGATAGAACAAGGTACTGGCCTCCGGCATTTCTATTGTTTTCCTTAACAGCATCTATGAGTTCCTCAAGGGTAATGGTGTATTTGTTTAATGCAAAAGGGTTAATGCGAATCTGGTATTGCAGGACGTGTCCACCCATAGAGAGGATATCCGTTACACCGGGTACCGTTTGTAACTGATATTTGACTATCCAGTCATTAATCTCGCGAAGGTAGGTAGTAGGGGCTTTTCCTTCCGTGTCAGCTCCCTCGTCTAAGGTCAAATAGTAGATAAATATTTGTCCAAGTCCCGTTGATATGGGGCCAAGGACGGGTGGTTCTTCAAGATCAGGGAGCGCAGCCATGGCATCGGAAAGCCTTTCAGAAACGATTTGCCGGGCAAAGTAGATGTCAATGTCATCTTTAAAATAGACGTAAATCACTGCCATACCGAACGCAGACGTAGATTTAATGTGTGTAACCCCGGGTAACCCGTTCATGGTGGATTCAATGGGAAAGGTGATTAAACGCTCGATTTCTTCGGGTGCCATGCCATCTGCCTCAACAAAGACAGGGACCATGATGGGTGATATGTCCGGGAATGCGTCAACCGGCAGCTGGGAATAGGAATAAACGCCGAAAATGATGATGGTGAGGGTAGCGAGAAGCACCATAAATCTGTAGCGCAAAGCGATGTCAACAATTTTTCTGTGCATAACGATTTAATCTCCCCGTTTAAAGCGGTTGTGTTTGAAAATGACTGGCAACATCAGTTAGTGTCCATGACCAGCATGGCTATCCATGGTGCTCGTTACTATTTTGGCCTTGAGCTCAAATGAGCCCTGCGAGACGTAGTACTGACCGGCCTTAAGACCCGAAGTTACTTCCACATGGGTTTTAGTAGTTTTTCCAATGGTAACCGGTTGATGTTTAAAATCACCCTCGTGTCGTATAAAAATGCACGTTTCACCTTCAAGATTCTGAAGGGCGGATTTAGGTACCACGAGTGGAACGGGTATTTCTTCTCCTACAAGGGAGGCAGTGACGAAAAGTCCCGGCCTGAAATGCCCTTCAGGATTGGGAAGAATCACACGTGCAAGGGCCGTACGGGTTTCTTCTGAAATGACAGGACTGAGATAGGTGATAGTCCCTTCGGCATCTGGTATCCCGCGACCGCCCGTAATGCTGATTGATTGTCCCTCATAGACAAACGGCAGGTCTTTCTGGTAGATACTGAGGTCAACCCATACCGTGCTCAAATCAGCGACAACAAAGGCCACGGTATCTTCCTGAAGAAGTTCACCGAGGGTGATCTCTTTTTCTATCACCTTAGCGTCAAAAGGAGCGGTCACATTAAATGCGGTGAGCACCTCAGAGAGGTCATGAGGATGATCCTCAAGATATTTGCTTGAAAAGCCAAGAGTCAGGAGTTTTTGTTTTGCCGATTCCAGCTCGATGCGTGCTTCCGATAGTTCCTGTTTTGCGGTGAGGTACTCCTGTTCAGCAGAAATTTTCTTTTTCCACAGTCTCTCTTCACGGGCGTAATTTGCTTCTGCCAGTGTTACACTTTCCCTGGCGGCATGGAAAAAAGAACGGGCATCGGCCAGGTCTCTACTCTCGATGACTGCCATTACTTCACCCTTTGTGACAGGATCACCGACACTTTTCATTACTTCTTTTACGATGCCCGACAGGCGCGGGACAATGTTTGCCTGACGGTCAGCATTGAGACGGATCTCTCCAGGAACGTCGAGATCAATTTTAAGCGTTCCGGGTGCAGCCTGGGCCAATTCGATCCCCATGTTTTTCATTTCAGCCTTGCTGAGATGAATAAGCCCTTCCTCTGCGTGTTCATCTGATTCAGGGTGCTCTTCGCCATCCTCTGCTTCGCCATGATCATGGAGATCGTGGTCATGCTCATCGTGTACTTCAGCCTCATTGTGGGCATGTTCTTCAGCGTGCCCATCTGGTTCGACATGATCATCATCGTGATCAGCCTCGTCATGGTCATGCTCATCATGTACTTCAGCTTCATTATGGGCATGTTCTTCCGCGTGTCCATCTGATTCGACATGATCATCATCGTGATCAGCCTCGTCATGGTCATGAAGATCGTGGTCATGCTCATCATGTAATTCGGCTTCATTAGTGGCATGTTGTTCAAGGCTTTGATCCTGAGGGGTGCTGCTGGACTGTTC
>CALJBY010000195.1 GCA_938024025.1 uncultured bacterium | reverse complement strand
TTGTAAGTTGGGCGTCTACGACATGAGAAAACTCATGAGGTTTTGGAGTGTTGGAGTACTGGAGTACTGAGAGCTGGCAAGCAACAAATCATGTTAAGTTGGTTAGATTAGTTATATTGGTTACATTAGTTATATTGGTTACATTGGTTTTGGCATTACGTTAACCAATAGAACCAATTCAACCAATAAAACCAATTGAACGAATTCAACTCTGTTTTGCTTCTGCCTTCTTACCGCCTGTCTTCTGACTCCTGTCTTCTGACTTTTTTGTTTTTTAGTGTTTCTTCCTGGTTATACAGAGTACTCTCATTATCGATTACTTTTTCCATTCTGTCAATGGTTGGCACTTTCCCTTTGATTTTCCATTGATTTATGTTAGAAAGGGCAGACGCAACCTTTCCTTCCGGACACAGCAATGCAACCAGGCACAATAGTTACCTACTTTGATAAAGATAAGATTACTTGCGGGGTTTGTTTAGAGCCTAAAGGGGACAAATGGCACCTCCTCTCTGAACACAATAGAACCCTCAATCTCAGCTCGAGCAGGATAATCCACCGTTATGAGAAAAAACTCAATCTGCAGTCTTCTAAAGGTGAACTTTTAAAGCAGTTGAAGGAACGGATTCTTCAAGAAGAGCACTTAAAGAAAAGCCTGGATACTGAAGAATTATGGCAGCTTCTCTACGATGAAGGTGAGCGATTCGATTTACAGTCTCTTGCTGAATTTGCCTTTGGATCACATCCCACTTCAGAGCAGGTAGTCGCTACACTCAGAGCACTGTTTGAAGATAAAATTCACTTCAAATTTAAGGATGGTGCCTTCACCATACACCCCCCCCATCAGGTTCAGCAGATTTTGATGAAGTTGCACCGAGATGCTGAGCGAGAAAAAGAACTGGAAGAAGGAAGCACCTGGCTGAGGAAAAAGTGGGATGGAATCCCGGTAGAAGATCCCCCACGAAAAGATCACTACCTTGCCCTCTTACGTGAACTTGCTATTTTTGGGCTTGACTCTCCCGAGTGTGCGCAAGGGAAGCAACTGTTCAAACGAGCCCAGCTGGATCACCCCGATACAGCGTTTAAACTTTTGGTCAAGATGGGCGAAATACAGGAGGATGAAAATCTCCTCATTCACCGATATGGCATTCCGACGCAGTGGACCCCGCAAGCAGTAAGAGAATCCGAGAAACTATACCAGGATTTTAATGTGCAGTCCCTGTCCATAGGGAAGAAGCGGACAGATTTAACCGCGCTTCCTCTTTTTTCCATTGACAGTGAAACAACGAGAGATATTGATGATGCCCTGAGCATAGAAATGACAGGAACATCATGTCAGGTTGGCATTCACATAGCTGATGTTGCAGCGCACATTGCTCCTGGAAGCCACCTTGATAAAGAAGCGGCTGAAAGAACAGTATCGCTTTACCTTCCTGAAGGTATCATTTCCATGCTCCCACCACTCCTTTCTGAAGACGCTCTCAGTTTGGTTGATGGCCAGAGCCGATTAGCCATCAGTATTATCATTCATTTTGATCATTCTTATGCGGTTACAGAATATGCCATCTTTCCAAGCGTAATTAAGGTACGGCACCGCTATACCTATACTCAGTCAGACGAGCAGATAGAGCATGATACTAACCTTTCATATCTCCTTCAGCTCACTCAGCACTTGAGGGCACAAAGGCTCAAGGCGGGTGCCCTCTTGCTTCCCATACCTGAACTAACCATCAAAGTTAGTGATACGGGGGCGATACGGGTGAGCAGGAGAGAGCGGGAAACTCCCAGTGAAGTGATTGTCTCAGAGCTTATGATACTGACCAATTGGTTGTGTGCCACCTTTCTGCACGAGCAAGGCATTCCTCTTGTTTACCGGAATCAACAGGAACCACGGGAAACGGTCGAGGGAGCGGGTAAGGATGATCTTTTCCTCAATTACAGACAGAGACGTATGCTGAACCGGATGACCCTCTCCACTACCCCCGGGAGCCACAGTAGTCTCGGATTAAAGCCGTATAGCACTTTTACGTCTCCCATCAGACGGTATCTCGATTTGATAGCGCAACGTCAGTTACGGTCAGTCCTCCTTGAAGAGAGGAAGCCCTATTCAGAAGAAGAGCTTAAGCAAATGATCGTAGATGCTGAAATAAACCAAACAAAAATTAACCTGCTTCAGGAGCAGCGCCGTAACTACTGGCTGTTCAAATATCTGGAGGGAAAAGTTGGTGAATCCTTTACTGCTTTAGTCCTGCGAAAATTATTACACCGCTCAGAGCTGCTTATCATAGACTATCTTCTCGAAACGAGTATTCCTTCATCCCCGGCAGATTCCCTATCCCCCGGTACTACGATTACAGTGAAACTGGAGCATGTAGATCCCCGCAGAGGGCTCATTAGGGTGGTGCCCGTTAGATGATTGGGGTCAGACCTACACAATTGACAATATTGTCAATTGTGTAGGTCTGACCCCAATCATCTAACGGGCACCACCCTAATGAGCCCTC
>CALJBY010000194.1 GCA_938024025.1 uncultured bacterium | reverse complement strand
ATGCACAGGAATATCTCATCAGTATGAAAAAGACAACCGGCGAATTACAGGGCGTTGAGGATACGGTCAAGGGTGCCCTTACCGATACCTTTGGTTCCGACGCGCTGGAAGTGCGACGGGTGGAAATGGTAGGTCCCAAAGTAGGGAAGGATCTCAGAAAAAAAGGTATGCTTGCTGTCACCTTCTCCATTCTTGGAATGCTCATATATATCTGGTGGCGCTTTGAGCTGCGCTTTGGTGTGGGGGCCATCTTCTGCCTTATACACGATGTGTGTATAACACTCGGCGCCCTGTCACTTACCAACAAACCCGTCGATCTTCCCATTATCGCTGCCCTCCTCACGGTAGTCGGCTACTCGGTGAATGATACCATTATTATCAGTGATCGTATCCGAGAGAATTTAAAAAAAATGGGCCGGGGACGTTTGCCGGATATTGTCAACAAAAGTATTAATCAAACCTTGAGTAGAACCTGCATCACGGCAGGAACAACCCTTATGGTGGTCGTTGCTCTCTTTTTTCTGGGAGGAGAGGTCATCCACGATTTTGCCTTTACCCTGCTCGTGGGTATTATCGCCGGAACCTATTCATCAATTTTTATTGCAAGCCCCCTGCTTATCGTATGGGAAAAACTGTTTCCTCATAAGAAAAAGAGATAGTATATGATATCAGCTGATGAAGCCCTGCAGGTCATTTTGGGTGCCATTGAGGTGCTTGGTTTAGAGAGACTTCCCCTTATGAGTTCTCTGGGGAGAATCGTAGGAGAGGATATCTATGCCCCGTATCCAATCCCCTCCTGGGATAATTCTGCAATGGATGGATACGCAGTCATTCATAAGGATATTGCGTCTGCGTCCCCTGAGAACCCTGCGCGGCTGGAGGTAGTTGCGGATCTTCCTGCCGGTTACGCTACCGCACGTGAACTGAAAAGGGGAGAGGCCATAAGGATTATGACTGGTGCTCCCCTCCCCAAGGGAAGTGACACGGTAGTAATGGTAGAAGATACGCGCAAGGAGAAAAACCAGGTTGCGATTTTAAAGTCACCGCTTCAGGGCGAAAACATCAGGAAAGCCGGTGAGGATGTGCAAAAAGACAGTCTGGTCCTTTCACACGGTTCAATCATCCATCCTGCAGACATTGGTATGCTTGCCTCGCTGAAACGGGCTGTTGTCTCTGTCTACCAAAAGCCCACGGTTGCTGTTGTCTCCACCGGTGATGAGCTTATTGATGTGGACGGAGACCTTACCGAAGGGAAGATCGTGAGCAGCAACACTTACTCCCTTGCATCACTTGTTAAGGACTCCGGAGCACACCCCCTCATTCTCGGCATTGCTAAAGACAGACCAGAAGAACTCAGAGCTATATTTAAAGCAGCACTCACTGCTGATATGATTATTTCCTCCGGCGGCGTGTCCGTGGGTGACTATGACCTGGTGAAAGATACCTTGAAAGAGTTAGGCGCTGAAATGAAGTTCTGGAAGGTGGCAATGCGGCCGGGACAACCGCTTGCCTTCGGAGTAATAGAGGGTAAACCGACTTTCGGCCTTCCCGGTAATCCGGTATCCTGCATGATTTCCTTTGAACAGTTTGTCAGACCATCCATTTTAAAAGCAGGTGGTCACAAACGGTTGTTTCGACCGCTGGTCGAAGCAGAGTTGCAAGAGTCTATCACCAAGAAAGCGGGAAAAAAATATTTCATGCGGTGTGTTATCTCGAGAGAAGAAGGCAAGTACATCGTTACTACTACCGGAGCACAGGGGTCGGGGATTCTCATGTCTATGGTGAAGGCCAATGGCCTTATCGTAGTACCAGAAGAGAAAACGACCTTACCTGCAGGGGAGATAGTTAAGGTGTACATTATGAACCGGGATTTTGAATTGAGTGAAACTCCTCACGCTCACTAAGATCCCCTGTGCAGATGTGTTAGTTTGTACGATAGGGTGAGCGCTGAAGACATGCTGCTCATTTTCTGTGAAAAAATGAAGTGAACTGAGTGAGGCCCCTTTGTTTTTCCGAGCATAAAGGAGATACTGTTGGCTGAACCTTTGGGAAAAGAAAAGAGAAGCCATTACTGCGGTGATGTGCGATCAGAGCACATCGGTGAAAAGGTTGTGATCATGGGCTGGGTCCAGAGCCGGCGTGACCATGGTGGTCTTATTTTTATCGATTTGAGAGACCGGGAGGGAATTGTTCAGATTTCATTTAATCCGGATGTCAATGCCACTGCCCACAGCAAGGCACACCATTTGCGCAATGAATATGTCATTGCTGTAAGGGGAGCCGTTTCGGCACGTCCTGAGGGGACCGTCAATCCTAACTTGAAGACGGGGGAGATCGAAGTGCTGGCGGAAGAGCTAACGATCTTAAATGAATCAAAAACCCCTCCTTTCGAAGTTTCTTCCCGGCATGGCATATCAGAGGATTTGAAACTCAAACATCGCTACCTGGACCTGAGGAGGCCGGCGTTACAAGAGAACCTCATTTTACGTCACCGTATTGTTCACACGACCCGAAACTATTTTTGTGAGAAGGGCTTTATTGAGGTGGAAACCCCGTTCCTCACCAAGAGCACACCGGAAGGGGCACGGGATTACCTCGTGCCCAGCCGTGTCAATCCCGGTCGCTTCTACGCCTTGCCCCAGTCCCCTCAGCTTTTTAAACAGCTACTGATGGTTTCAGGTTATGATCGATACTATCAGGTTGTCAAGTGTTTCCGGGACGAGGACCTTCGGGCTGACCGGCAACCGGAATTTACACAAATTGATTTAGAGCTTTCCTTCATTCATGAAGATGAGATTTACGAAATCATCGAGGGGTTGCTGGTTACCATCTTCCAGGAGATAAAGGGGGTATCCCTTCCTCGACCATTTCCCCGCATGCCCTATCAGGAGGCCCTGGCACGTTATGGGCTGGATAAGCCGGATACCCGTTTTGGCATGGAGTTGAAGGAGCTTACCGCCCATGTGGGGGCCTGCTCCTTTAAGGTATTTTCCCAGGCCGCCGCGGCAGGGGGTGTCATATTAGGGCTCAATGCCACGGGATGTTCTGAGTATTCCCGCAAAGAACTCGATGATCTAACCAGTTTAGCTAATGTCTATGGGGCAAAGGGCCTGGCATGGATTAAGGTTGTCTCCGATGGGATTCAGTCACCTATTGCCAAGTTTTTCACCGAAGAAGAGGTTCGGAACCTTACAACACTCCTGGATGCCAAGCCGGGTGACCTCTTGCTTATGGTCGCCGATGCAAAGCCCAAAGTGGCTTACACTGCCCTGGGACAGTTGAGGCTGCATCTGGGAGGTAAGCTGGAACTGATTGATCGTACCAGGTGGTGTCCCCTGTGGGTTACAGAATTTCCACTCCTGGAATATAATGAGGAAGAAAAACGGTATCAGGCACTGCACCACCCCTTTACCTCACCTGCTGAGGAGGACCTTTTATTTTTAAAGGATGATCCTTCACGGGTAAAGGCCCGGGCGTATGATCTCGTATTAAATGGTAATGAAATTGGCGGGGGGAGTATCAGGATTCACCGTCAGGAGATACAGCAGGCGATGTTTAAGGCACTGAACATCGGAGAGGAGGAAGCCATAAGCAAGTTTGGCTTTCTCCTTGATGCGCTGGAATTCGGAGCACCGCCCCACGGGGGCATTGCGCTGGGGCTTGACCGGTTGGTAATGCTCATATGCGGGATTGAATCAATCCGGGATGCAATTGCTTTTCCTAAGACGCAAAAGGCAACCTGTTTAATGAGTGATGCACCCTCTCAGGTGAGTGAGAAGCAATTAAAGGAGCTCTACCTGAGAACCGTTGTGCCGAAAGCATCACCTACTATAAAGAAGTCAAGAGACAGGAGTCAGAATTCAGACACAACAGAAAAACCGGAGTGATGGAGTATTGGAGAACTGGAGTACTGGTAAGGCATTAAGCAAATCAATACTCCATTACTCCAATTTTTTTCGATGTTGAA
>CALJBY010000193.1 GCA_938024025.1 uncultured bacterium | reverse complement strand
AAAAGAAGTCTTTGAAAGACTTAAGACCAATGAAAAGGGTCTGTCAAGCAAAGAAGTAGAGAAGAGGCTACATGAATATGGTGAGAATACACTGACCACCACAGTGAAGACACCCTGGTGGTTAACATTCTTACTGCAGTTCAGAGATGTCCTCGTCATTATCCTTATTGTTGCGGGGGTTATCTCCTTTGCAATAGGGAGCTTTCGGGATGGCACCATTATGTTCATTATTGTTTTAATAAATGCCGTTATCGGTTACTTCCAGGAACACAAAGCAGAACGCATTATGGATTCCCTTAAAAAACTAGTCCAGTCTCCTGCCAAAGTCTTCAGAAATGGCGAATTAAGTGAACTTCCACAGGCACAACTGGTCCCCGGAGACGTACTCTACCTCGAGGAAGGAGATAAAATCCCTGCAGATGTTCGCATTATTGAATCATTTAATTTAAGAACTAATGATTTTTCCTTAACGGGAGAATCAATGCCCCAGGAAAAACACAGTAACACCATACAAAAGACATCCACCCTTGCAGATCGAGATAATATGGCTTATGTGGGAACAACCGTGGCTTTAGGTAATGCGAAAGGGGTTCTTGTGGCCACGGGGATGGAGACAGAACTGGGAAAAATAGCACAATTGACACAGGAAGAGGAAAAGTCACAGACACCCCTACAGGTGGAATTGGGGACACTCGGCAACAGAATCACTGTCTTTGCCATACTAATCGGTATCATGCTGTTTGGAGTCACCCTATGGCAGGGTCTCGGTTTGAATCTTGCACTCATTTACGCTCTGGGCATTGCGGTTGCTGTTGTCCCGCAAGCACTCCCGATGCAGATAACGGTAGCGCTCTCTAATGGTGTTGCCCGGTTAGCAAAAAAAAATGCGGTAATAAAAAAACTCTCTTCTGTGGAAACCCTCGGTTCAACCAATGTAATTTCTACAGACAAGACGGGAACACTCACTAAAAATGAGATGACGGTGAAAAACCTATGGTTCGATGGCAAGCAGTACGAGATAACCGGTGTCGGGTATGAGCCGAAGGGCAGCATTGTAGATGCCAATGGCAAGGAACTCACCGAGGAGGAGATAGATAAGATAGAAATTATGCTCGACACGGGGACCATGGCATCAAATGCCGAGATTCACGAGCCGGACGCAAATCATACCAGCTGGTATCCGATCGGGGATCCAACAGAAGCTGCGCTCATCACTGCATCTACAAAACTTGGGACGCGCTCACCCAAAGAAGACGAAGAGAACCCGGAACTCCAGGAATTCAGCTTTGATTCCGAGCGGAAAAGGATGAGTTCGGTCAGGCAGTTTGACAATCGCGTTGTCCTGTGCATGAAGGGGGCTCTCGATAGTATCCTCTCCATTAGTAAACACATCTATAAAAATGGAAAGGCAGAGCCACTGACAAAACAGGATAGTGAGATAATACAAAAAGCAAGCGTTGCGTATGCCCAAAAGGCAATGCGTGTTCTAGCTTTTGGGTACCGGGAGTTACAAGATGGCAAGCAGGACTATTCGATGGAAGATGGCGAAAAGAACATCATTTTTCTGGGTTTGATGGCAATGAGCGATCCCCCCAAAGAAGGTGTTAAAGAGGCGATAGAAAAGGCACATGAAGCACACATGAAAACCTATATCATGACGGGCGATCATGCCATTACTGCCCAGGCAATAGGAAAGCAAATTAACCTGTCCCGAACGGATAAGGAAGTAATTGTTATCACCGGTGAAGAATTATATGACATGCCTGATGCAAAACTTAAGGAGTTTATGAAGCACAATGAGTCTCTTATTTTTTCCCGTGTGTCTCCCGAGGACAAGTTACGCATTGTAAAAACGTTAAAAGACCAAGGAGAGATAGTTGCCGTTACCGGCGATGGTGTTAACGATGCTCCCGCCTTGAAAAGCTCTCACATTGGTGTGGCCATGGGGAGTATTGGCACTGATGTGGCGAAAGAGGCCTCGGAGCTTATACTCCTGGATGACAGTTTTTCAACACTGGTATATGCCATACGGGAAGGAAGGACAATTTATAACAACCTTAAAAAAACAATTATAGCATCTTTAACCAGTAACGGGGCAGAATTAAGTATTGTTCTTTTGGGTCTTGTTGGTGTGGCTCTCTTTGGCTGGCCTATTCCTATCCTTGCTATTCAGATTTTAGCCATTGACCTTTTAGCAGAGATCTTACCACTCACGGCTTTAACGTTTGATCCCGGTTCCCAGGATTTAATGACCACCCCCCCACGGAGTCAGGAAGAACATATAGTCAACAAATACACGATGGCAGAGATTTTGTTCTTAGGGTTGTTGATGGGAGCCTTAGGTTTTATTAATTTTGGAATATTCATTCAGCGCACGGGTGGAGAACTGGACATGGCACATGCCCTCTATCCGAGAGCTACCACGTTAAGTTATGCAACCATCGTTTGCTGCCAATTTGTAAATATTCTGTCGAGAAGATATAATTATGATTCCCTTTTTAATGGAAATTTCTGGAGTAACAAAACAATATTGTGGTCTATTCTTATTTCAATTGGTTTCACCATAACCACTATATATACACCCTTTCTTAATCGTTTCCTAGGGTTTGCCCCCCTGAGCTCGAATGACTGGATAACTATTGTAGCTGCAGCTGCTGTTTTCCTTTTCGCACATGAAATCATTAAGATGTTTAAACGGACAAGGAGAGTAACCGCTGCGCGTTAAAATCAAAAAAAAGGAAACCTACATACATCAGTCTTCTAGTAATTCTGTCAGCTATGCTGCTTTCCTGAAAGATCAGTGCATCAGCTGATTCAATAACACATTCCCTAAAATAGAAGGAGTAGTTCCATGTCAAAGAAAATACTGATACTGATAATTGTTGCTGTCCTGGGAATTGCAGGTTATGTATCGTACAGTCGGTTTGGAAAATGGTATGGGAAAAGTATGGATGTAGCTTTGGAGCAGGAAGAGGAATTACACCAGGAGAGGATAGAGGAATTAGAAGAACAGGTGTATTCCCTGGAGGAAGAACTGGCAAAACAGGAGGATACGCTCATACCCAAAGAGAAGCTGGCTGAAGTTTTTGGTAAAGAGGTGGCCGCTGTTACTCCCGAAGAAAAGGCGCTCAGCTGTGAAGATATTAAATGGAACAGTTCTGCTTTTTTCAATCATCTGGATAAACAAGCATATGTGCAATCCTATGGGATCAAGACAAGCTCATATGAGTTTTTCAAACAGATACTGACCCAGCTTTCAGAAACAACCCCCCGGGTAACTGGTGAGATGATGGAACTGACAACCTTGATGAGTAATATGGCCTATTTCTACAGGGTGTTGGGGAAAAAACGAGTTGACCTCATAAGAGCAATCCTGAAAAACGAATCGGACATTACGGAGTCAGTTTTGACAACATTCTATCAATGGGCTACCTCATGTGATCGCTGTGATGAGATGGAAGAGGAATGCCCCTCCCTGGAAACCTTATATGAATACGCTGGATTTTTTCTCAACACACTTGGCGGGAGAAACTATCTCATGAGAAGGAATGCTCAATTGAGAATCCTTGTGAGCTACTACTGTTTGCTGATCCTTGACAAGGCAAATGATGCAACACTGAACCGATACGGGATTGACATGAGGCCTCACATAAAACTCTTCATGTCTGAAATCAATAATACAAAAGGCTTAATTTACAGGAAACAGTATTTGGAAAAATTAGCAACTTTAGAAGCTAAGTATGAGAACTAGCTCATCCGAAGTCTTTGTTACATAGTACCGTATCGTTACTCGTTAATCGACTGCTGGATCTTGGGGTGTTCGTTAGGCTCTTATGTATGCATAGGTTATAAACTTTCTGCCGCATTTTGCCAGTTTTTCATGATTGTAATGCAGGCACTGTTCATCTCAACTGAACGTGCTTCGCTATCAGCTTCGGTGTAACATCGAAATTCAGGAGCGTTGCCGGAAGGACGAAGATGAATCACTTCCTTGTTATCAAAAGTTATGCGCAGTCCATCAGTTGTATCAAGGGCAGCAACTTCGCCGGACACTACAGAGAATACGGTCTCAATAGCATCCTTATCTTTTGCAAAATTACCTGAATTGAGCTGAGCGATAATCTTCTGGCTTTTTTCAGTGGGGAATTCCTTCAGCCTGTTACTGGCTGTAAAGCGCTGGGGAAGATCGGCCTTTAGCTGGGAGATAGTTTTGCCATTGCGCATGGATAGCAGAAGGATACTGATGAGCACAATTACCGCATCTCTTGTAGGGAGTTCCTGGAGGGTTTTATCATTAATCGTGATTGGAGCATTAATAAGAAATCCTCCGTTAGCTTCATAGCCGATTGTTCTGACCGCGCCGTTTGCTGCAGCCTGGTTCATACCTGCAATTACAAAGGGAGAACCAATGCGAGTGCGGATAACCTTCTCAAACCTATTGCACTTCTCAACGGCAGTATTAGAGCTAACAGGAGTGACTACTGCATCTGCCTCAAGATAGTAAGCACACAGGATACCTGCCACATCGCCTCGAAGCCATGTGCCCTTCTCGTCGCTCATGAGCGGACGATCACAGTCGCCATCTGCTGAAATAATGCTGTCAAAGTAATATTCGTTGGCCCATTGTTTAGCAAGATTTACATCTTCCATCCGAATGGCTTCGGTGTCTACCGGAATAAAGGTTTCAGAAAAGCCCAGCCGGGTAACGTCCGCACCCAGGTTTGTCATAATGTCATAGAGTACATCCCGGCCTACACTTGAATGTTCATAGAGGCCGATTTTTTTGCCTCTAAGGCACTCTTTAGGGAAGAAATCAGTATAACGTTTAACGTAAAGGGCAGTAGCCTCAGAAGAAGCTGATGTGAGGGGAAAATCCGCAGTAAACATTCCATGTTTGCTAAATAGCTTTTGAGGAATTTCTATGTGCTGTGATTTGATACCGGATTCATCGTCTTTCATGATTTCACCGGTGGGGCGGTTGTATTTGATACCATTACGGTCATCAGGGATGTGGGAACCAGTGACCATAACACTAGGAATTTTATTTGTGAATCCGAATAATGCCACTGCAGGGGAGGGCAGTTTACCTGAATAGTGTATGGTGTACCCACTATCGCTAATAGCTTTACATACAGCTGCCAGGATGCGGTCAGTGCTGGAGCGCAAATCGCCGCCAACGGCTATGTCCATACCAGGGGTAATCTCATTGTTGCTTTCGAGGTAGTGCAAAAAGGCGAGGGTGTATGCATAACAGACTTCATCGGACATGGCAACAGCTAGCCCGCGGGCACCGCTGGTCCCGAATGTAACACCGCTGGATTCCATTAACGTGTCAACACTGATCGTCCTGTGGTGAATCCCAGTGCCTCTACTAATCGGTGACATAGGTAATTGATTTCCGTCAGTCAGGTATAAAGCCTGCGCCTTTCAAGGGAAGAGTTGTAGCAGGCTGTTAAATGCACAACACTACTATTTGTTGTTTCAATACAATGCAAGGTCATTCCCGCGAAGGCGGAAATACACTCAGGTTGGTACTACCAGGCAGTTGTTTCGAGTAACCCGGGTTCTTCAGTTGCTACAGGTTAACGTATATCTTCTCTGTTTGCGTCTGGTTCCCCGATTGGGAAATAGTGTATCATCATACACCGGTTAAAGATTATGTCAAGCATCACGATAGACCAAGCCCCCCTCTTAAATATTGACTTTCAACTATATAGATCATAGAATGGTTCACTGATATTTTGACACAGCGAGGTGTGTAATGAAAAAAATCCTAAGTCTATTCTCAGCTGCGTTGACTCTTTTTCTGATCTTCGGTTTGGGATCTTTAGTAATAGCCGAACCCCCATCCTCTGATCCTGTCGAAGACTGGAGAAAATGGGAGCCACCCCCTCCTAAAGAAGCCCCTCAGATAATCTACGAAAAAGGATGTCAGGTTAGTACCATTGCGGGGAAAGGAGAGAAAGGTCTAAAAGATGGTCCTGCCCTTTCCTCCCTTTTCTATAAGCCTATCCGCTTGAGCCAGAAAAGGGATGGTACCATAGTTGTTGCTGATATTTATAATAATGCCATCCGCACCGTGGGACGTGATGGTAGTGTTACCACTATGTGCGGTACGGGAAAGCTTGGCAGTACTGATGGACCTGCGAAGAGCTCTCCCTTATCCCATCCTCATGCTGTAGCAGTGGGCCTGGATGGTAAAGTATATATAGGAGAGGCCTCAGGAAGGAAATTACGAGTTATTGATCTTTCCGGGAATCTTCTAACCCTGGCGGGGAGCGGAGAAAAAGGCTACCAGGACGGAAAGGGTAATGAGGCTCTTTTTAACACCATTTTAAGTATTGCTGTTGACCTTGAGGGGAATATCCTCGCCTGTGATATTGCAAACAATCGCATCCGCAAAATCACTACCGATGGTTTAGTTACCACTATAGCAGGTTCAGGAGCCTGGGGATACAAGGATGGAAAAGCTTCTGAGGCGGAATTTTTAATGCCAATGGATTTGTGTGTTGATAAAAAGGGAAACATCTATATTGCTGATATTGGAAATCACTGCATAAGAAAGATTGACTCACATAATATCGTTACCACGATTGCCGGAAAGGCAGGGGTTGTCGGTTATGTTGATGGAGAGGGCAGCAATGCTCTTTTTTACCAGCCCCATGGTATTGCTGTGAATGAGCAAGGAGAAATCTTCGTTGCTGATATGTTGAATCATGCAATTCGAAAAATCACGCCCGCAGGTTTGGTCACTACTCTTGCGGGTACAAGAGAGATAGGTTCCAAAGACGGAGAGGGTAAAGATGCTCGATTCAACAGGCCGGGGGGGGTAATGGTATACAGGGATGGTTCCCTAATCGTTGCAGATATTGACAACAATACTGTGCGCAAAATTGCGTTTAAGTGATCAAACTATCTACGATGTACCGTAAAGATGTGACCCCATTCGTGCATTCGTGATGCTTACAAACCTAATTCATCACTTATTTCCTGCATTGCCTTGAGGCTCAGTTCGGCGAATGCCTCCAGCGGAATGCCAATTTTTTCACATTCCTTGATATATTCCCTATTAACGCTTCTGGCAAATTCCTTCTGCTTCATCCTTTTTATAATGGACTTAGGCTTAACGCTTGCAAGCTTCTTATCAGGGTAAACGAGGGTTGTAGCAATAACCATTCCTGTAATACACTCTGCACAGGTGAGGGCATGATCTATTGGTTTTTCCCGTTCATAACCCAGATTTTCTGCATTATGGCCTTTTATGGCTTCTATTATGTCCTCTGACACACCTTTTTCCTTCAGCATTTCTGCTGTCTTTAACGTGTGCTGGGACATATGGTCTTTAGTTTCTGCAAAGTCAAGATCATGAAGGAGCCCTGCTATTCCCCAGAGTTCTTCATCTTCTCCTTTCATGTTGGCCAGCTTCCTCATGATTACTTCTGTTGCGCGGGAATGCTTTTGAAGGTTGTCAGCCGTGAGGTAGTCCTTCATGAGCTCGAGTGCTTCATCACGCGTAATGCCCAGGGCAGTGTACATAGTGTCCTCCAAAGGTATTCGGATAGAGTATCCGCTCGTTACGGCTGTGCCGCATAGACGATATTGATGGGTGTGGCAGTAGCCCGTCTGAAATGTTTGAATCCCCCGGCAGTAATAACCTCACGCAATCGTGCTTCTCCGGCTTGTCCTCCCAGGGCTTCGCCACCCTCCTGATCCAGGGCACAGGGAACACAGAGCAGTACGGAAGCACAGTAATATAGCCTTCCTATCGGTGTCAGGTTGTCTTCCACGCGGTCGCCTGCAAATGGCTCTACAATCATCCAGGTACCATCATCCTTAAGTGATTTCAGCACATGTGCTGCTGCGGCCACGGGGCTACCCATATCATGCAGGCAGTCGAAAGCCGTTACAAAGTCAAAGTTGTTACCCGTGAAGGTTGTACCCGAAGCAACTTCGAACTGTATCCTGTCAGATACACCGGCTTCCTCTGCTTTCCGGCGGGCAGCGGAAATAGATGGTTCGTGGGGATCAGAGGCATGAAAAGTGGATTGAGGAAATGCCTGTGCCATAATAATAGTAGATGTGCCATACCCGCAGCCGATATCTGCAACGGAAGCACCTTTGTGCAGTTTCGCTTCAACACCATCGAGGGAAGGGATCCACGTCTTCAGGAGATGTGTTACATAGTTGGGGGTGTAAAAACGATTTCCCCCATGGGCAAGGTCATGGTCATGTTCGTCCCATCCAAAACCTTTCCCGCTCTGAAATGCATCGGCAATATGGGCTTCGGAACGAAGTGCCGCGGTTGCAGCCTGAAAGGCTCCCGCCAGATAAACCGGGCTGTTCTCGTCGGCAAAGACAGAGGCCTGTTCTTCCGAGAGGCTGTAGCGTTCAGTATCAGGGTGGTAATTCACGTAGCCCCCCGCAGCCATGGCCGGTAGCCATTCACGCACATAGCGTTCTGAAGTACCCGTGCGTTCAGCCAGGAGGATTGACGTTATCTGGCCCTGTCCGGCCATGGCTTTGAACAAACCACATTTCTCACCGATCAGTACCAGTGGGGCATGAAATACCGCTCCGATGTCTGCAATAACCTGTTGAACAATACTATTGAGCTTATTTTCGTCAAGTGGCATGGAGATTTCCCTCATCTGTGTAAGGGTTAAGTCATTCGTACTACTATTTTTTTGATGGCCAAGTATAGAAAAAGCCCACTGGTGTGTCAATAAAAGTTTGAAAGGGTCAAACGTAGACTTGACCCCTTCTCCATTTTGTACTACTATTGTTCCTGCGGAATCTATTCCCCGGCGAGGGGGTATTCCGTCTTATTTTTCAGGATGTTCAATCCATGATAGGAGCACTAAGGGACCGAATGCAGTATTCAGAAGAGGGGATAGAAGATCTTATTGCTCTGGTGAGCCAGCCCAGCCGCTATCTGGGTGGTGAGATCAATGCCGTCACCAAAGATCTATCCCGGGTTAACCTCAAGGTCTGTCTTGCCTTTCCTGATGTTTATGAGGTAGGCATGTCCCACCTTGGCTTGCAGATACTCTACCACCTGCTTAATGTACGGCGTGATATTGCAGCCGAGCGTGTATACTCACCGGGGCTCGACATGGAGAAGGTGATGAGAGAAAAGGGTAGAAAGCTTACGTCACTCGAATCAGCCCTTCCCGTAGGCAGTTTTGATGTGGTGGGATTTTCCCTCCAATATGAATTGAGCTATACCAACATTGTGAACATGCTCGATTTAGGAGGTATCCCCCTTTATGCATCACAGCGGGAGCAGCCCTATCCTTTAATCATAGGAGGTGGTCCCTGTGCGTTTAATCCAGAGCCGCTTGCCGATTTTTTTGATGCCTTCCTTATTGGAGATGGAGAAGAAGCCCTTTTGGAGGTCTCAGACGCTATAATAAAGGCAAAGAGTGACAAGGCAAGCAAAAATGATCTGCTCCATGCACTCTCACAGATTGAGGGTGTTTACATTCCATCATTTTTTAAAGTGGTTTATGGAAAAAACAGGGTGGTGGAAGCAATTGTTCCCCTCAAAGATGGTTATGAGCGGGTGAAAAAGAGATGGGTTCCATCGCTTGATGCTACTCCCTCTATACGCACGCCTATCGTTCCCTACAAAAAAATTATTCATGACCGCCTCAATCTGGAGATTGCACGGGGATGTACGAGAGGTTGCCGATTTTGTCAGGCAGGGATGATCTATCGTCCCGTACGAGAAAGAAGCCCTGAGAAGCTGGAGGAACTGGCTGATACTGCCCTTAATAGCTCAGGTTTTGGTGAGCTTTCTCTTTCTTCCTTAAGTACAGGGGATTATAGCTCCATTGTTTTATTGTTGGGCACATTGATGGGGAGGTATGTTGACCAAAAGATAGCGATCTCCGTTCCCTCGCTGCGCTCAGAAACACTGACCCGGGAGCTGATAGATGAGATTAAGAAGGTACGGAAAACGGGCTTTACCATTGCTCCCGAAGCGGGGACCCAGCGTTTAAGGGACATCATCAATAAAGGCATTACCGAGGACGAAATACTCGAGACAGTGCGCAATGTCTTTGATGGAGGGTGGAATGCTATCAAGCTTTATTTTATGGTGGGATTGCCGGGCGAAAGGGATGAGGATGTGAAGGGGATTGTTGACCTTGCAAGAAGGGTTTTTTCCCTAACCAGGAGGGGGAGGAGAAGAGGTCAGGTCAATGTGAGTGTTTCAACTTTTGTTCCCAAGGCACACACCCCTTTTCAGTGGGAACCCCAGATAGGCATGGAAGCAATGGTAGATAAGCAGGAATTCTTAAAGAAAGAGATCAGGAAACTCCGTTTAAACTTTAAATGGCAAAATGTCTGGATGAGCTACCTGGAGGGAATTTTTGCCCGGGGGGATAGGCGGCTCTCCGGGGTGATAGAAAAGGCATTCCGGCTGGGATGCCGCTTTGATGGATGGAGTGAGCATTTGAACTATGATGCCTGGAAAGAAGCTTTGCGCACTGTTGATGGCGATTTTTATACTACCCGCAAACGGGATCGCAATGAAGTTTTTCCCTGGGACCATATAGAGAGTGGCGTGGACAGGGATTTTCTCTGGACGGAGTATCAAAAAGGGCTTAAAGCGATGGTGAGTCCAGGCTGCCGGACTGGAGGATGTACTCACTGCGGTGTGTGCTCCGGGGAAAAACACACCGTTAGGGTCCTCCCTCCACCTGAGAAGATAAGCACTGAAAATGATAAGGCAAGGGTGATGATTGCCGATAACACGTGTTGTAATAGATCCGGCAAAAACCAGCACAGCTACCACAGAGTAAGAGTGCAGTTTTCTAAGCTTGGAAAAGGTTGCTTTTTAAGTCATTTAGAGTTACTGGCTCTGTTTTCACGGGCACTGAGGAGGGCAAAGGTTCCCATGCGGTTTTCTGAAGGCTTTCACCCCTTGCCGAGAATTGTTTTAGGCCCTGCATTAGCGGTAGGAATTGAGAGCAGGTCAGAGTATATGGACTTGGAAATACGGGGTGCTGTAGATTGTTGTGAGCTTAAAAGGCATTTGAACCGGGAAGTGCCGGAATGGTTACGTGTGCTGGTAGCTAAGGAAATTCCTTTGAAATTTCCTTCGATTTCTGATAGTATAATAAGCATTAACTACCTATTTTCTTTAAAGAGGCTTTTGGAAGATCACTTTCCTCGCTCAGGAGATTTGGGCAAAAGGCTCCAAGCATTTACCGGGAATGATACTAACTATCTTGAAATTAAAAGAAAATCAGGAAGTTCCCTGATAGATCTCAACCAGTGGATAGAGCAGGTTCACCTGGAGAGTGAAACCACTTTAGCGGTGAGTATAAAAATGAGTGGCGGGAAAACCGTTGGACCATATGAGGTCTTAAGGGCCCTCCTTGAACTTAAAGCCCTTGAGAAAGAAAAGGTAGGTGTGATAAAGACCGGGGAGCAGTTTAGCGTAGGGCCATTCATTGACTTGAGGACGGCGGAACCTTGTATGGTAAGGTGAAATACCTTCTGTGAAGCTCCCCGCCCACCCTAGTTACATAAGCTTCGCATTTAACCGGGCAGGCAGGGCGTGGATTGCGAGGCATGAGCCGGTCACCTGGTTGGTGTGCTGATACCGGCACTCGTGGTGACGTTTAGAAAAACCAAAGAGAAAATGCTATGCCATCTGAATTAGTTATTAATGTTACTTCCCAGGAAACACGCATTGCTTTAATAGAAAATGGCCTTCTTGCAGAACTTTTTATCGAGAGGCGCTCGGAGAAGGGCATCGGGGGTAACATTTATAAGGGAAGGGTCGTACGGGTGCTTCCGGGGATGCAGGCTGCATTTGTTGATATTGGTTTGGCCCGGTCTGCCTTTCTCTATGTAGCAGATGTATATGAAGATTATGCAGGATTAGAATTAATGATGGGGGTTTCCAGCGAGAATGGAGATGTCTCTTTGGAAACAGACAAGGATGAAGTGCTTGCCCCAGCTCGTTATTCTTCTCCCATTGAAGATATGTTACATGAAGGGCAGGAGGTATTAGTTCAGGTATCTAAGGAACCTATTGGGTCTAAAGGGGCGCGTGTGACAACACATGTTTCTTTGCCCGGCCGTTATCTTGTTCTTATGCCCACCGTTGACCATATAGGTATTTCACGTCGCATCGAAAATGAGGAGGAAAGAAAGCGGCTCAAGGAAATTACTGACCGGATCAAACCTGCCGGAGCAGGATTTATTGTCAGAACAGCAAGTGAAGGGAGGAACGGGGAAGATTTGTTGGTGGATATGAATTTCTTGCTGAAACTGTGGGAGAAGATTCAGCATAAGAAAGTCAATGCTTCTGTCCCCAGTATCATCCATTGTGACTTGGATATTTGTCTGCGGGCTATCCGTGATTTATATACTAAAGATGTGGAAAAGGTAGTCGTTGATTCAGAAAGGGAATGTAATGCGCTTGTTGAATTCGTAGAAACATTTATGCCCCAATTAAAATATTCTATAGAACTGTACGAAGCAGAGCAACCTATTTTTGATGCCTATGGTGTAGAGGTTGAAATTAGCAGGGCTTTGGGGACAAAAGTCTGGTTGAAATCAGGTGGTTACATCATCATCGAAGAAACAGAGGCACTCACCGCCGTTGATGTTAATACCGGTAAGTATGTGGGGAAGGGAAATCCCGAGGATACCATTTTAAAGACAAACCTGGAAGCGGTAAAAGAGATTGCCTATCAGCTGAGATTGCGTAATATTGGAGGAATTATTATTATTGATTTTATCGACATGGAGCGGGAAGGTGGGCGAGAGCGTGTTTACCAGGCACTCAATGAAGCACTCAAAAAGGATCGGGCCAAAACAAATATCCTCAGGATATCAGAACTTGGTTTGGTGGAGATGACGAGGAAGAGGACCCGGGAAAATATGAGCAGGATCTTGTGTGAACCCTGCCCCTATTGTGAGGGGAGAGGTGTCCTTAAGTCAAAAACGACCCTCTGTTTTGAAATTTTCAGAGAGATACGGCGGGAAGCCATGAATGTTCCTTCAAACACGATCATTGTTTCTCTCCATCCTGAAGTTGCAGACTTCTTGTATGATGAAGAGCGTTACGCCATAGAGGAACTGGAACAGAAGTTGAAAAAAAAGATTACCATCAAAGTGCGCAGTAACTTCCATCAGGAAGAATATGAAATAGAGAGTAGGTAGCAGGTGTAAAAGTCCCTGAAAATTTTTCTTGACAGAACTAAAAAAATCCATTAAGTTAGCAGATTACCAAAAAAAGAAACTCTTCTCCCTGGGGGTTTCGTTTCTTTCACGTGGAAAAGTGCATTACGGTGCTATCTCTTTCTTTACTTAAGGATGTATGAATTATGTATGCTGTAATTAAAACAGGTGGTAAACAATATCGGGTTTCCGAAGGTGATCTTGTGCGCATTGAGAAGATCAGCGGAGACATTGGAGAACTTATTGAATTCGAAGAAGTCCTATTGATCGCACAGGGTGACCAGGTCGATATTGGAAGACCCCATCTCAAAGACTCCCGGGTAATCGGCGAAATTGTAGAGCACGGGAAGGACAAGAAGATTATAATCTTTAAATCAAAACGCAGAAAAGGATACAGGAAAAAACAGGGGCATCGGCAACAGCACACTGTTTTAAAGATAAAGGAAATAAGGGCTTAACAGGGAATGGTTGATTGCCCTGTTGATGGGAAGGCCACAAAGTAGACATTGCTGAGAGGAGGAATTTACTGTTGCGATATTATGAAATGATTTTTATTCTTCACCCGAATATTCCGGAAGAAGAACTGTCTGTGGTTACGGAAAAGGTTACCGCTGTTATTGATCGGAATAAGGGTGAAGTGATCAAACTTGATAACTGGGGTAAGAAACGATGTGCTCACACCATTAAAAAATGTACGAAGGGATACTTTTTTCTTTTATATTTCATGGCGACTCCCACCATATTGCAAGAGCTCGATAAAACCTTACGGTATAATGAAAAAGTGCTTCGCTATCAAACAGTGATAGTAGAAAAGGATAAGATAGAAGCCCTGAAAAAGGAAAAGGAAAATCAAGAACAAGAGGTGGCAGAACCTTTGCCGGCAGCCGAGGCAGCTCCTGCTGAAGAGTAGTTCCTGGTAGTGTTTATAACCACTGCCCCTGCGGTTTTAAGGAATCTGTCTGCGATGAGATTCGGTCAGGCCGATTAGGCTGGTTCAACAGGAGAACGGAAAAAATAATGTTGAGGGATTCGTTAAGGGAGGTATTTTTTTGAAAAAGCGGCAGTTTACCAATAGAAAAAAGAAGACATTCCACAAGCAGAAGATATGCAGATTCTGTGCTGACAGCAGTCTTGCTATAGACTACAAAGATTTTTCCATGCTTCGCTTTTTTGTAACAGAAAGAGGAAAGATTATTCCTCGCAGGATTTCGGGAAACTGTGCCCGGCATCAAAGAAGAATCACGAGCGCTGTTAAAAGAGCTCGCAATATTGCTTTGATTCCCTTCACCGTGGCCCATTAGAAAGAGCATTACGGGTTGCGAGTTTCGAGTTGCCAGTAAAAATGTACTGTATTCCCCATCGATAGGATTTAGAAAGTTGGGGCTAACGTGTTACTTATTAAGAGAGGTGTTTGGTGAAAGTCATTCTCGTTGAAGATGTAGCCCCATTAGGCAAAATGGGAGAACTGGTGAAAGTCTCTGGTGGGTATGGAAGGAATTTTCTTATTCCCTGTGGTAAAGCTATCAAGGCCACTACCCAAAATGTGAAGATACTGGAGCATCAAACGAAACAGCTAAAGGAAAAGATTGATAAGATAAAACGGGAAGCTGAACGGTTAGCGAAAAGGATTGAAGCGGCTTCCTGTACCGTGGCAAAGCCTGCCGGTGATGAAGAGAAGCTTTTCGGATCAGTTACCTCCATGGATATCGCTGAGAGTTTACGAGCTGAAGGGATCGAGATTGACCGCAGGAAAATACACCTTGATGAGCCTATCAAAACACTTGGCATTTATACAATACCTATAAAACTACACTCTGAGGTTACCGCCCACGTAAAAGTTTGGGTCGTTAAGACGTAAACTCTTTTTCCATTTCCCCTATTGGATGTAGTTCCGCATCGGTGATAAGCACGATTGGACACGATCGGTAATGTACCTGGGTTACGGAAACCGCGCGTTACCCTAATCTATCCCTTCATCAAGTGTTGTACTCTGCTCAAGTAGCCCTATGGATATCGCCAATCATAAAATACCTCCTCAGAACCTTGAAGCTGAACAATCCGTTATAGGTGGCATCTTACTGGAAAATGAAGCAATTAGTAAGGTTTTAGAGATTCTCACTCCTGATGACTTCTACCGTGAATCCCACCGCAAAACTTTTCACTCCATGATTCAACTCTTTGAAAAAAATGAGCCAATAGACCTTATTACCCTTACCAATCAGCTAAAAGGTACTAATCAGCTTGATGCTATTGGGGGAAGTGCGTACCTGTCTTCTTTGGTGGATAGTATTCCTACCGCTGCCAATATCACCTACTATGCCCGGATAGTAAAAGAGAAAGCCATCCTGAGAAGATTAATTGCTACAGCCACTGAGATTGTCAGCAGAGGATATGAAAATGAGGGGGACGTGGAGGACTTGCTTGATCAGGCTGAGAAAAAT
>CALJBY010000192.1 GCA_938024025.1 uncultured bacterium | reverse complement strand
CTGTCTCCTTCGCTTAAGTTCCTCCCACCTAACGCCTGGGCTGCTTCTTCCAGGAGTTCCAGCCGATGAGCGAAAAAATCAAGCAGCGGTTGCTGCGACCTTTTTACAAAAGCTGGGTAGTAGGTATCTCCTCCAGACAGTTGCCTGAAATTTACCCATTCACCCGCAAGCGGGTTTCCCTGTGCATTGATAAGGTAATGGAGGAGCAAGATTTTACTCCAAAGGGGAACTTCTTCATCATCATTTTCCTCAAAGGTGACCTTCCCCTCGGGAAAATGTATCAGACAGCGACGATGTAAAAAAGTGAGCCTAATTAAGTAACCCCCGTGCTCCTCCTTCTCTAAGAGTGCACCACTTTTTTCTGCTCTCTCCTCTATGTCAGCACTTCTTAAAGAATCGCAGGCTATTCTAAATGCTTGTTGGTAAGGTTGCTGGTTAGGATGGTTACGGACCTTTTGTTTATCCATCTACAATATGGATCTACCCATGTCATCAAAAACCACTATTTAGTGAATTTTTACTTGAAAAATTATCAAATTTGTAATAGAAAGCTAAACACTGTGGAAAATGAATGAACATTCACTCAATTTTTATCACATGCAAAAATCCATGTCAAGGTATTTTTTCAATCAGCTTTAGCTTCTTGAGATTACCCAAAGATCATAAATTGTTTTTATTTTTTAGCGGTTTAAGAAAAATAAGGGTTTCAGGATCTGCGTGGTCAGGGGTACTTGTACACTACAAGCCCGGAGGCCTTGAACCCATTGACCAGTAACACCTTTATTGTTATTTAACATTATTAAAGGAGGTATTTCGTGTATAAAGTACTGGATAAGAAAAAGCTGGCATCTACTGTTACCCTGCTCAAACTAGACACCCCGGAAATTGCTAAAAAGGTTAAGCCGGGTCAATTTGTCATAATCCGTTTAAATGAAGAAGGGGAGCGCCTGCCCCTGACGGTGAATGACTTCGACCGGGAAAAGGGTACCATAACCATCGTATTTCAGGAAGTCGGCAAGACCACAAAACTGTTGGGAAAACTAGAGGTTAATGAACAGATCGCCGATGTGGTGGGCCCCCTGGGCAAGCACACGGAAATCGAGAAGTTTGGGAAGGTCATCTGCATCGGTGGGGGCGTGGGCACTGCGGTTATTTATCCTGTCACGCGAGCCCTCTATCAGGCAGGAAACGAGGTTGTCGGTATCGTTGGGGCGCGAAACAAAGACCTTTTAACCTTTGTGGACGAGATGGAAGCGGTGACCAACCAGCTCATCGTCACCACGGATGATGGATCTCAAGGCCGCAAGGGTTTGGTAACGGAACCGTTAAAAGAGATCCTTGACAGTGGAGAAAAGATTGATCATATCATTGCAATTGGTCCTGCCATAATGATGAAGTTTGTCTGCAAAACCACGGAACCATACAAGGTTAAGACCATCGTCAGCTTAAACCCCATTATGCTCGATGCCACGGGTATGTGCGGTGTATGCAGGGTACGTGTTGGCGGAGAAACCAAATTTGGCTGTGTAGACGGTCCTGAATTTGACGGCCATCAGGTCGACTTTGACTCGCTTATCAACCGTCTTAAACAATATGTAGCAGAAGAGAAAATATCTATGGCAACCATAGAAGGATAGGGAGGAAATTAATTATGGCAGATGAAGGAAAAAAAGCAAAAAAGACTATTATACCTGATCGGGTTCACATGGCTGAGCAGGCAGCAGAAGAGCGGGTAAGCAATTTTAAAGAGGTTCCCCTGGGATACACAGAAGATCAGGCAGCAGAGGAGGCAAAACGATGTCTCCAGTGTAAGAAAGCTGCCTGCTCGACAGGCTGTCCGGTAGAAATTAACATTCCGGAATTTATCAAACTGGTAGCCGAAAAGAATTTTCAAGAGGCGGCAAAAAAAATAAAATCAACCAATAGCCTGCCTGCTGTTTGTGGAAGGGTGTGTCCCCAGGAAATTCAGTGTGAAAGCAAATGCATCGTCGGAAAGAAGGGCGATCCTGTTTCTATCGGTGGACTTGAGCGGTTCGTTGCTGACTGGGAAAGGGATCATGGCACAGTTGAAGCACCACCTCGGCCACAAGCCAGGAACAAAAAGGTAGCCGTTGTCGGCTCCGGCCCTGCGGGGCTTACCGTGGCCTCTGACCTGGCCAAACTGGGTTACGGGGTAACTCTCTTTGAGGCCCTGCACAAAACGGGAGGTGTCCTGGTTTACGGGATACCGGAATTCAGACTTCCCAAGGCAATCGTACAGGCCGAGGTTGATTTTGTTGAGAGCCTGGGGGTAGAGATTAAAACTAATGCCCTCATCGGAAAGCTCTACACCATCCCTGAACTCATGGAAAGTGGTTATGATGCCGTCTTTATCGGTATTGGGGCAGGGGGGCCCATGTTTATGAACATCCCCGGGGAAGAGTTAAACGGGGTTTACTCTGCCAATGAATTTCTCACACGGTCAAATTTAATGAAGGCCTATCTCTTCCCGGAATATGACACACCCATCAAGAAGAATAAAAAGGTGGCCGTAGTAGGAGCAGGAAACGTGGCCATGGACTCAGTGAGAACGGCTATCCGCTTAGGCGCAGATGAGGTCTATCTCGTCTACCGTCGCTCTGAAAAGGAAATGCCTGCACGAAATGAGGAAATTGAGCGGGCAAAAGAGGAGAACGCAATCCTCAAACTGTTGACAAACCCTGTACGCTTAATCGGAAATGATAAGGGTTGGGTCACGGGAATGGAATGTATCAAGATGGAATTAGGTGAACCTGATGATTCGGGGCGCAGACGGCCTGTTCCCATTAAGGGATCAGAGTTCATCATTGAAGTTGATGACGTTATTATGGCTTTGGGTACCAATGCAAACCCCCTTCTTACCCAGGCAACACCCGGTCTGGAGCTGAACAAGTGGGGATACGTTGTCGCTGATGAGGAAACCTGTGCAACCAGCATTAAAGGGGTCTACGCAGGGGGTGACATTGTTACGGGTTCTGCAACGGTTATCCTGGCTATGGGTGCCGGTCGAAAAGCAGCAAAGGCAATCGATTCGTATTTGAGCACCTCTGCCTGATCTGAAAAAAATAACCACTAAATAAGCTGTGAAGAAAGGGATCATAGGAATCTTTGCAGATATGCCCTCAGTAATTTTCTGGGGGCTTTTATTTTTTTCAAGTTTTATCTTTAACTGCCGATACACTTATATGTACAAACGGTAAGCATATACGGGCAGCATAGTAGGACATACCTGTACCCTAACAATTCGGCCAGGGGCCCCATAGACATTCCAACAGAGAGGAGATGAACACGATGGAAGAAGCACGAGATTTGCTGGAATTAAAAGATCTTATAGCACGGTTGGGACTGAGAGATGACAGGAGACAGTCTCCACGATATACTATGCAAATTATAGGAAATTACCACATTGATCAAGCAAGCCTCCGCATAGCTCAAGGGCGATGCTGGCTGGTAGATATTAGTAGGGAAGGTATCGCCGTAAAGATCAAAGATGCAGCCGTTAAGGAAGGCATGCTCCTTCATCTGCAGTTTTTGATGGATGCGAAGATCATAGATGTTACGAGCAAAGTAGTCCATATCGAAGAGCAAGACGATGGCTATCTTGTCGGAGTCCGATCCCTCAGTGCGCGTGATGACATCATAAGTCAACTGCTTCAGTAAAGGGGACCGTGCAGTTCTCTTCTCCTTTTCATGCTTCATCTTTAACCATTCCTCTCCTCCGTTTACCCTTGAACGGTGATTTAAAACAGATCGATAAACGCTACCCTCCACCATGATGTTATTTCATTGACAGTATCTGTATAATCTTTTAGAGTTATTGGTGAGTCGTACTTCCATTACTTATAGCGGGGAGGACATATGGTACAATCAAGAGGTTTTGTGCGGATGCTCGTGCTCATTTTCCTCTGTGTACTCACAGGAAGCTGTGTTCGTGCACGGTCACCCAATTTGCCTTACAGCAACCAGCAGAAGAGTAACTTGACGGCAGGTATGGTTAAGAAGTACGTTAAGGTCGGGGAAGCTACCCAGACGGATCTTATTTCCGTCTTTGGAGCACCCAATATCATTACCCGCGATAAAGACGGCAATGAGGTGTGGACCTACGATAGACAGAGCATAGCTTCTGCGTCCGAAGTTGCCGAATGGAATGCTTCCGGAAGTGCTGGAGTCGCAGCTGCCGGTTTAGCAGGTGACACCATCGTCGGCGGGGGAGCTAGTGTTGGGGGATCTTCTGGCAAGAGCAGTACTGCCGGGCAGGTAAGCAGTGCTACCTTTACCCTCATGATAAAATTTGATGAGAATGATCTGGTTAAAGATTACCGCATGATGGCAACCCAGTTTTAAGGAGGAAAAGACCTGTACCCATGCGAAAGAGCTTTTGTTTCTGCATCATACTTCTGCTTATCACACCTGCCCTGCTCAGCTGTGCACGAAGGAAAGGCCGCTTAGCGCCACCGCCGCCGCTCTCTATACAGCAACGAGCTGCCATGCAGACAAAAGAGTTGGAGGGCACCTTTGACATAGGATTCTCAGCCACTATTTCCGTGCTCCAGGATGAGGGATGGCAAATTGAAGTAGTCGATAAAGCAAGCGGCATTATTCAGGCAAGTTCCCTCAAACGCCAGGACATGATCGGTCCTCATGAAGACTGGTATGCAGAGAACGATGTCAACTACCGGGAAACCTTACTCAAAGAAACCAGCGATAAAGGATATGAAATGACCGGTTGGACGCGATGGGAACAGATTACCTCCCACATAGAACCCTGGGGAAAGGAAAGAATACGGCAGCGCATTACCATCACTAAAATCGGCTCCCTGCCCCCCAACACCTTCAGCTACTCAGAAAAAAAGGAGAACCAAAAAATTGTTACTCTCGGGGGGAAAGAACAGTCCATGATAGTAGAAAAACCTGCAATCTATCAATACCTCTTCCAGCAGATTCAACGTGCCATCTTCATCCGTCAGGGCCTGCAGGACTATACATAAGAAGGGGGTCAAGTCTACGTTTGACCCTTGTTGATCACCTACCACCCCATTTTTTACCTCTTTTTCGTCACCCTGCCTGCCAAACCACACCCCATAGTTTCCCCTCAATCTGTGAAGGGTTACGAGCGTGCAAGCCAGCAAGTAACAAATCATGTTAAGTTGGTTACATTGTTAAGTTGGTTACATTAGTTATATTGGTTACATTGGTTTTGGTATCACTTTTCTTTGAGTACGGTTAGCATTAGGCTAACCAATAGAACCAATGCAACTAATAAAACCGCTTGAGCTATTTCATCTCCGTTTCAATTCTGGCTTCTGTCTCCTGAATTCTGATCCTTGTTTTTTATTTTAGGCATTCTAGGCAATTTAGCTCACTTTAGGCATTTTTCTTTTGAGCTTGCTAGCTGGTTAGCCTGCTAGCTTCTACAGCAAGAGTCAAGCGTAGACTTGACCCCTCCCCCTATTCTATTTCATAGGCCAAGCTGACCTGGACACGGATTTGACTTTCTCCTACTTCAATGGGTGGTGCCCCTTCCGCCGCATCAGACTCCATAAGAGCTGTCCGGTACCTTTTTGGCCGGAGCGGTGGTTGGATTGGATG
>CALJBY010000191.1 GCA_938024025.1 uncultured bacterium | reverse complement strand
AAGGCTCTATCTCAGTTATAGCCAGATAGATGCACGGGGATGCCCTGCTTTACCGTCATTCTACGTAAGTGAGGTGATACGCCTGCTCGGTGGACATGATCATGCTACGGTGAAGACTGATCCGGGGCTCATTGTTCCTCCCTTGACCGAGTGTTATGAAGAAGAGGAAATAGAAAATCGGCTCGCCCTCACCATCTGGAGCCCGTTTGCAGGCGAACCGGGTGAGACCGGTAGTGGTGCGGGAGAGGAGAAAGCCCTTACTGCCGCCCTCTTTAATCGTGTAATGGAGCAGGGTCGATCGAGAGGTGCGTTTAAAAAAATATTTTACTGTGCTGAAGTTGAGAAAACGAGGGAACTCTTTTTTTTAGAAGAGGATGTGGCACGAAGGAAACAGCGTGCAAGTATGTGGACGGGCATGCTTACAGGGCCTGCACTCCTTAAGGAACTGCAAACATTCTTCGAGGAGGGTGCGGGACGTGTGTGGAGCCCGACCTACTTTGAGCGTTATGCGGGTTGTCCTTTTCGATTTTTCCTGGAACGGGTACTGAACATATACCCCTTAAAAATACCCGGGGAAGAGATTGAAAGGGCTGATGAGGGAAGCCTTATTCATACGGTGCTGGAACGATTTTTTACCCTCCAGAAACGGGACAACCTTCTGCCCCTCCGTGGGACTGAAGGGGAAAAGGACCGTATTCACAAGGTGGCTGATGAAGTTTACCAGCAGTGGGAGGAGCAGGGTACCACTGGCAACAAAGATCTTTGGGAGATACGGAAAAGGAAGGCAGCGACCCTGTGGGATCGGTTTATTGAAGAGGAATCGCGCTATCAGCATGAAGCGCTGTTGCCAACCTATTTTGAATTGCTCATCGGGAATAGTCCGGACAATGAAACCGCGGAATCTATGCCGGCACTGGTATTCCATGGTTTCGACCACCATGAGATTGTCGTGGGGGGTAAGGTTGACCGGATAGACTGCGGGGCACAGATGGTGAGAATAATTGATTATAAGGATAGCAGGAGTGACCGTTACTACCAGGATCTCCTGACACGGGAGAAATTAGGTGCGGCACATTTTCAGATTCCCGTATACTTAGCTGCGGCAAAGGAGTTCATGTCCGGGCAGCACACCATCGACGTTATGGAAGGAACGTTTTATCTCTTCAGGAGAGGCGTACGGACGAAGCCCGCTGTGTTTAAAAGCGAGGATCCATTCTTTGAAAAAGACTTAAAAAAACGGATGGAACTCAGAGAACAGGGCAAGGAGAATCTCTTCGATCGGCTCGCGGTAATCGTCGGGGCAGTGAAATCGGGTGATTACTCCATTTCTCCTCAGGACTGCACTTTTTGTGCCTTCGACAGGGTGTGCCGTTTTGTGCCACTCGATATAAACGGAGGAGAACGCTCATAGCCGGAGCTTACCGGCACAATTCAACAATAATAAAATTTGGTTATCCACATAACTCCAGTATCCCGGATGAAAACTGGCTTGCTACCTTCTCACCAGATAGATATGTTTGCAATTTCGGTAGGAGCGCATTCATGCGCGATGCATTCGCGGCTTAAAGCCGCTCCTACCATCACCCTATCTGAAAGAGAAATGCTTGGATTTAATTGGGTAAGAACCTAACTTCAAGAAGTTACAGTCGTATGGGGTGTCAACTGGAGAATTACAGATAAGCAGATAATAAAATGTAATTGTTTGCTTTGAATACCCCGTGCTTTGCACGGGATCGCAAAAGGAAACATCAGCACTTTCGTGCTTTCTTTGTTTCACCCGTCCGGGTAAAACAAAGCCACCTGTTTCACAGGTGTTTGTTTGCTGCCGGGATGCCCCGCGCTATCTGCCCGGTAAAATGCGAAGCTTATGTAACGAGGGTGCGCGGGGGCATCACTAAACCGAGCAAGGAACGGTGATGACAGTACGGTCGGATTATTATAGCGAGAAGGAAGTGCTCTTTCAGCTTAATCAGAATATCTGTCTTTCTGCAGGGGCAGGTTCGGGAAAGACACGGGCCCTGGTTAAGATGTATTGTGCATTGATTTCCGGAGAATCGTCTTTTAAGGAACCTGTTCCGATTGAGCGGATTGTGGCAATAACGTTTACGGAAAAGGCAGCAGCTGAGATGAAAAAACGTGTGCGGGAAGCACTTGAGCTCAAACTGCGTGCCTCTGAAGGTGATACCTTCTGGAAAGACCGGTTGAGGAAGCTGGAATGGGCTCCTATCAAAACCATTCACAGTTTCTGTGCAGGTATTATAAGAGAACATCCTGTAGAAGCTCAGGTTGATCCTGCCTTTACTATTTTAGATGAGTATGCGATCGCTGAGCAACTGGAAAAGATTGTTAACGACGTTGTCATGAGCGGGCTGTCTAAGAAGGACCCGGTCGTACGGCAGCTCGTCTATGATTATGGTTTTTCCCGTATGCGTGGCGTTTCAGGGCTCGGAAATTTTTTGCAGAGCGTATGCCGTCAGCTCTCTGGTTCCGGCCTGAACGGGCATGAGCTTAATCAGCTCCTGAAAGAGAACCATAGACGGGCAGAAGAATGCCTTTCCACAAACATACACCGCATTCAGGAAGATCTGGCACGCCTGGATGCAGCAATGGAAAGCGGTGCTGTTAAGCAGTCAGCTAAAAGTTACGTTTCTATAAAAGAGCTGCTGCAGTACTATCACACCACTTTTGATAGATGTGGCGGAAACAGCGTTGAAGGAGGGCGCCTGCTGCTCACCCTTGAGCCCTATCTCAAGGGTAGATGGCCCCTTGCCGTAAGCACCCTTAAAAAGCAGCTGCTGCACTGTCTCACAGAGATGGGGGAAGCCTACTACCAGGTGCTGTGCCGTGAGTGCCTGGAGGGATTTCAGCACCTCCTTCAAGACGTTACCGAACGTTATCAGAAGTGGAAGGTCAGGCAGGGTGTTCTCGATTTTGATGACCTGCTCGTGAGGACACGGGACCTGTTACGCTCTAACATCGGGATACGAAGAGAGCTTAAGGGCCGGTTTAAGGTGATTATGCTTGACGAGTTCCAGGATACTAATCGGGTCCAGAAAGAGATTGTCTATTATCTTGCTGAAGATATGGGGAGGGATTATCTTGTTGGCGATCACGAGGCTTATCACGATGTACTGAGCCTGCATCCGCAGAAGTTATATATTGTCGGTGATCCCAAGCAGTCCATTTACTCATTTCGAGGCGCTGATGTAGGGGTCTTTCGAGAAGTGCAGACGTACCTAGCAAGGGAAGAGACGGGAGGTCAAAGCTTTTCTTTGAGTGAAAACTTTCGCTCTCATCACGGTATTGTGCTGTTTTGCAACAGATTTTTCAGCGGTATCATGCAGGATGGTACGGAAGGGTATGAGGTTGCCTTTAACCACGATGACCACCAGCTCTGTCAACGGGAGGTAATGGATGAAGGGCCCCGTGTTGAGTTGATTACCATCGGGAGAGGGCAGGGGAGTGAGCGGAAGAGAAGCATAGAAGCCGCGGCCGTAAGCAGAAGAATCTTAGGGATAGTGGACCCTGAAAGTGCACTGTCAGTGTATGAGCGGGATGGGAGTGGAAGGGAAACACGAAAACCACATCCTGATTTTTCCGACATCGCTATCCTCTTCCGCCGGTTTACCCATGTTAAGCTCTATGAACGTGAATTGAGACGGAGGGCTATTCCCTATTACGTGGTTAAGGGACGAGGATTTTTTGGCTGTCAGGAAATCAAGGACATTATCAATTTTTTGAAATACCTTGACGGGGAAAGTGATGAAATTGCCCTTGTGGGAATACTGAGGTCTCCCCTCGTTGGGATTTCAGACGAAACCCTCTACTGGCTATTGAGCGGTGTGGGAAAAGCAGAAAAGCCGGTGACGGCCAGGGTACTTGAAGACCAATTTATTAAAGTACAATCGAGTATTACTGACGAAGATAATTATAATATAAGCAATTTTTTATGTATTTTTAACGCTATTAGGGGGGAAAGGGATAGGCGTTCCCCCGCTGAACTGATTGAGAAAATTGTTCAAACCACCCACTATGATGCCGTAATGCTCACGACTTTCCAGGGTGAGCAGAAAGTTGCTAATATTAGAAAGCTGATTGAAGTGGCACGTCGCTTTAGCAGAAAAGAGACAGGTTTACTCAGGGATTTCATAGGGTATCTCCTCACACTGGTTGAAGGTGATTCATTGGAAGCGGAGGCCCAAATTGTCCTGGAAAATGCTAATGTGGTGAAACTGATGACCATTCATCAAGCTAAAGGGCTTGAGTTCCCAATAGTTTTCATCCCCGACATGGGACATTCTTTACAGCAGCAGTTTGATCCCATCATTTTTGATGAATCAAAAGGGATGGCCATGAAATTTTATCATGAAGGGAATGTATCCTATGAAACGACCATGAGCTATCGGGAGATCACACAGCTCAAGATAAGCAAGGACTATGCGGAATCAAAGCGGTTACTGTATGTTGCTGCCACAAGGGCGCGTGACTATCTGATTGTGTCAGGTGAGAAGTCTGGTAAGAAGGGTGGGGAATGCTGGCGGGGATGGCTCGACCGGTTTCTCGTGGCTCATCCGGAACTCGTGTGTATGTTGCCTGAGGAGGAGATTGGCGAGCGTGTACCAACGCATCCGAAAACCCTCTATCAGTATGAACCGGGATATAAACGCCTGGCAGAGGTGAACGTACATGCAGACAAGGGAACTGAGGCACGAGCCAGGAAAATCCTGAACCAGTCTTGTTGTTATACCGATTGTCCTGCAGAGGAAGTGTACATTACGGTGACGGCGCTCAGTGATTATATGGTATGCCCGCAAAGATTTTACTATCTGCACCGCCTGGGGCTGGATGAACGCATAGCAGGGACAGGAAGAAGAGAGAACAGGGGGGGGCAGGGTAAAAGAGGTCAGGCCCTGAGTGACCTCGCCCGGGGGAACATGGTGCACTTTGTCTTAAAACATATCAACCTTACACGTGATGGCGCTCACCGTGAGGAGGAGATTGAACGTCTCTTGTTGAGACAGGGAGTTACATCAGACCGTGGTGAAATAGAGAAGCTCAAGGGAATGGTTCGCTCTTTTTTAAGCAGTGATTTGGGAAATTCCCTCGTAAGCAGCAGGGAAGAGTATGTGCTGAGAGAAATCCCTTTTACCCTGAGGCTGCACGATGCACGCTCTTCCGTTACGGCTGTAGTGCAGGGTGCTATTGACCTTTTGTACCGCGATGTCAAGGGGGTGTGGACCGTTGTGGATTATAAATATGCTGCGGGGAGGGAGATAGACAAAAAGCGTTATGCGATGCAGTTAATGGCTTACGCCCTTGCGGTACTGAAGAGGAGTAATGAAGGTACGATAAGGCTCATTATCAAAATCATGGAGGAGTGTGGCCGTGAGCCGGAGGAATGGTCTGTTACGAGAGATGAGATACGTGCGTTTGAGGAAGAGGTAATAAACTGTATTGGCGAGATCGCCCGGGGGAAGGCAGGGGATATATCCGGTGGGAGCAGGGGAGGAGGGAAGGATTGCCCCTATCCTGATTGTACGTACCGGGAGAACTGTTACGGATGATCTCCTGAGTCCAGTTTCTCCTGGCGCTCCACCCGTTCCAGGTCTTCGGGGGTATTAATATTGAGCACTGCTTTCATGGGAGGATCCACGGCACGCAGTTCTTCCGGCGTCACTTTCCGTACCCTAACCCGGTTAAAGAAATCGGTGATTTTGAAGTTGCCGGTGCGAATGAGTTGTTTAATAGGGGTTATGCATCGCCTGGAATAAAGAGCATGAATCGGATGGTACCCATCATCGAGCACGGGGATTACGACATCATAGTCTTTCCGAATACTTACCATATAGTCTATAACCTTCCGGTTGAGGAAGGGCATATCACAGGCAACGATGAAACAGTAAGGAGTTGCAGCATAAAAAAGTCCTGTATAGATCCCAATGAGTGCACTGCTTTCAGGGATGAGATCTACTACTATTTCGAGGTTAAGGTAGGAATAGGTTGCCGGTTCGTTGGTAACCAGGATAACGTGCTCGAAGAGTTCATGGAATAGTTCTGCAGTCCGATCGATGATCCGTCGTCCTTTTACCCGTATAAAGGCTTTGTTTTCCCCCATCCTGATGTTTTTTCCGCCAGCGAGAATTATCCCCGTTAGTGCAGACGTAGTGCATGAAACATACTTATTCATTATGAGTACTTGAAGTGTTTTTCACACGATGATCCTCCCGTGTGCTACGATGAGTGTGCAGGCACTGTGAGACAGTGTAGCATACTCAATGCGTTTTGAGAAGCACAATGCTTTCTAATAGATGCTTGTACCGGTGTATCGGCTATAAATCTATTGACAAATGGACTCGTAATGCACATAATCAATAACTAACGCACCGTACCTTTGTAAGATACTATCTGGAAAACAATGAAAGATCGAATACCTGTTCACGTGTCAGTTTTTTTGATTGCCCTGCTTTTTGTGCTCTGCAGTTGCGCTGCGCATGTGCCGGTGAAGGAAGTTCAGGATGTAGAAGCGGCGCTTAAAGCAGCGTATGCAGCAGAAGCTACTGTGTATGCTCCCGATGAATTTGCCCGTGCCCAGGAGAATTTCTATTTAAGCAAACGGGAAATCGATAAGCGCAGCTATAAAAAGGCACTCAGCCTGCTGGAGAATGCAGAAAAGGAGGCGCAGCTGGCGATTACTAAATCACAGGCAGCTAAAACCATTGAACTGGCAGATAACCAGCTCTATGGTTCTGACCTGGTCCAGTTGAAAAAGTATATTACCGATGTATCTGCCATAGCAGAAAAATCACTGGCAAAAGCAGAATCAGCATATAAATCAGAAAAGTATACTGAAGCCAAACAGGAGGCGGAAATGTCTCTGCAGCTGTCCAAAGAATTGCCGAAGCTTTTGGAAAAGAAGATTTCGGAAGAGAGCAAAAAATCTTCCGAGGCAATTGAAATGGAGAAGATCAGCAAACATGCACGTGCAATGGTGGAAGAAGCGCAAAAAGAGGCTGACGCTATCATTGCAAAAGCTAAAAGAGAAGCAGCAGAAACGAGAGCACGTATGCTGGAAAAATGGTTCCCCGCCTCATACAAAGTGAGCAAGGGGGACAAGTTGCGCATTATTGCAGGCAGGAAAGAAATCTACAATGACCCCTATCAGTGGCCACTCCTTTATAAGGCTAACAGGGATCAGATACGGGATCCCCATATGCTTTTTGTCGGCCAGAAACTGGTTATCCCGCGCACCGTAACCATAGAGGAAGTGAGGGAAGCACGCAGGCAGGCAGGTGCACAACCGCCCTATGATCCACCTCCCGAGGCCTTTCACCCCTCAGAGTACCCCTGAGGTTCACCCCGTAGTTCCCTGTGCCATGAGAGAAGAACCCCGCCTCCACTACCGCTTACCTGTAGAGGGTGGGCATGCAGTCCCCCTCCGGGCAGTTCAGGTGCCTAACCCCAGTTGACCACATGCTGCTGTAATATCGTTTCCCTTGCTGTATCTTACCAGGGCAGTGAAATTCTGAGACGCGAGGAACGCTCTAAAACGTTCTACGGTGGTGCTGTCAGGACTTTTCAAGGCAGTTGCCGCATGTTCGTTTAAGGGGATGAGGTTGATCTTGCAGCGAATACCTCTTAGCAGTGAGGCCAACGCGCTTGCATCCTTGAGAGAGTCATTTACGTTGCTCATTAAGATATACTCAAAGGTTATGCGCTTTCTCGACGGGAGGCATGCCTTCGATGCGGCTACCAGGAGCTCCTCGAGAGGATATTTTTTGTTAATAGGCATGAGTTCATTCCGTAAGCTATTAGTTGCTGCATTAAGTGAAATAGCCAGGTTAACCGGCAGGTCGTGCCCTAATCTGAGTATCTCCGGGATGAGCCCCGCAGTGGAAACCGTAATCCGCCTGTGTGAAACATTACACCCGGAAGGGTCCGTCAAGATGTAAATGGCGTTACGGGTATTTTCATAGTTGGCTAATGGCTCTCCCATCCCCATGAAGACGATATTCATCGTATCACTTTCAAGAAGAAAATCTTTTCTGATTGAACAAATCTGGCTAACAATTTCTGAAGCAGTAAGATTTCTGACCAGCCCCCTTGTGCCGGTGAGGCAGAATGTACACCCCAACGCACAGCCCACCTGGGTTGAAACACAAATGGTCAGGTGTTTTTTTTCAGGAATGAGCACACTTTCTATACAGTTCCCATCGTTTAAGGTGAATAAAAACTTGTGTGTGCCATCCCTTGATGTTGTAACCTTCCGAGCCGTAAAAAAGCTGAGATAGGAACGGGCAGCCAGTTGAGCGCGCAATGCGTTTGGCAGGTTCGTCATTTCTTCAAATGAAGAAGCATGGTGATGGTATACCCACTCCATGATTTGGCGGGCACGATATGGTTTTTCCCCCAGGGTGGTGACGAATCCTTCCAACTCCTCCGCTGTAAGGTTCTTAATATCCACCCGCTTACCGGTGGGTCTGTTCATTAGTTTTTTTCTCTGCGCTCTCAGCGCCACTGCGGTGGTATTTATTTTAGGCATTCTAGGCAATTTAGCTCATTTTAGGCATTTGCTTCTTGCAGTCTGTCTCCTTTTTATAGCACAGAATGTCTTAGGGGTAAAGTCGCTCTCCATCGTTCACCCTGTAGTACGGGAGGTGCCGCACAAGAGATGAACAGCACTCTCCCGTGATGAGCAGGGAACAGGGTAATTATTGTATAAATATTTTGCTTTATGCCTCCGAAAGTGATAGTTTTTTTGTGTCTGACCTTATCCACTGGCGGAGATAATGCCGGTGGTTCACGGGGGCATTACCATGCAAGTATCCTGAACACTGGTACTTCAGGCACGGTCTTCATTGCCGTTTTGTGTGCGGTTCAATAGAAACTATGATTGCCACTCTCTATTTGGGCGTACTGCTCATACTCTGTCTTATCCTGGGCCGACTCGTTTCCCACTTGAGGATTCCTAAAGTTACGGGGTACCTCCTGGCGGGCATACTCATCAGTCCATCAGCGCTATCCCTCTTTTCAGACGGGCTGGGGAAGAGTATTGTTGATGTCCTTGCTGATCTGCGTTTTGTCAGTGACCTTGCCCTGGGACTTATTGCTTTCAGCATTGGCGGTGAATTTCAACATGAACGTTTTAAGAAGATGGGAAAAACGGTACTAACCATTTCCCTTTGTGAAACCGCCATTACCTTTTCGCTTGTCTTTTGTTCACTCTTCTTTTTTACGCATAACCTGCCGGTAGCCATCTGTTTAGCTGTGCTCGCCATCGCTACTGCTCCAGCAGCTACCCTCCTTGTACTGAGAGAATATGACTCGGAAGGTGTCGTAACCAACTCATTGCTCATCCTAACCGGTTTGAACAACTTTATATGTTTGACGGTGTTTTCCCTCTGTCTCCCCCTGATTATTTCACCTCTCCCGGGAGTTGCTGCAACTCCAGTGAGTGTGGTTTTTCTCGTATCACTGGGAAGGGTTTTTGTTTCTCTTCTGCTCGGGTGCATGCTGGGCTTTCTCCTCAGTCTCTTTGAGAAAAATATCACCAAGCCTGTTGAACGCATTCTCATGACCCTTGCGGTAATTGTTCTGGGCATAGGATTAGCGCAGATGGTTAAGGTATCACCCCTGCTGGTGAACCTTATGGTGGGAGTAACGGTGATCAACCTTGCCAAAAAGGGTAACATCCTCTTTGAAGAGCTTGAAAAGATAGATTTGCCCATCTATGCTGCCTTTTTTGCTCTTTCGGGAGCAAATCTTCACTGGGAGCTTTTATCGGTGGTTGGGGGAGTAGGCATTCTCTATTGTGCGGGACGTATTGCGGGTAAGCTTCTGGGAGTTTTCTATGGTGCAGTAAAGGTACGGGCGCACGACAACCTGAAAAGATACGGAGGGTGCGGACTTCTTGCGCAGGCGGGTGTTGCACTTGGCCTTGCACTCATGGTTCAAGACAGGGACCCGTCCCTCGGTGAGATCATCTCTACAACAATCCTCTCCGCCGTTATCCTCTTCGAGGTTATGGGGCCCATTGCGGTCAGGTGGGCTGTGGTAAAATCAGGTGAAGTAAAGGTCATCAACCTTCTCCATCGTGATGAAGGTGCACCGTTTAGGGAATCATTGAGAGAAATGGGTATCCATCTTCGCAACGCTCTCGGTATACCCGTGTGGAGGAGTGAGCGTTTTACCGGAGAGATTCTTGTTGAACATATTATGAGATCTCACATCGAGGTTATTCATGAAGAAACTCATTTCGACCAGATTTTAAAAGTCATTGAACACAGCCGCTACAACCTCTTCCCCGTAGTCGATGCAAATGAAACATTTGTTGGGATGATATCCTTTCAGGATGTTCGTGATGTGCTCTATGATGGCATTATGAAAGATCTGGTTATTGCAAAAGACATAGTTAATCCCACCGGGCCATGTATCCATTCAAAGGCCACCATACAAGAGGCTTTAGATATGTTTCAGTATGAAAAAATTGACATGTTACCGGTCATTGATGATACGACGGCAAAACATCTTCTGGGAATAGTGACGCAGCGGGATGTCCTTGCTGTTTTCAAGGAAAAGAAAGAGTGATGTTGTCACTGGACATGCTGCAATAATGAAGCGTGTGAAGGCACCGGGCCGCCATTTGGCAAGCCAGGGAGGTCGAGAAGGTTATTAGCGATAAGGAAGTGGGGTGGATTATTGCAAACCATGTCCTTTAGAGTAATTGCATTTTTGACTTGTTTTGCGGGAGATTATCTAATACAAATACTAAATAGGTCAGAAAAGTAATCTTTGATTATTATATCCTTACTGTATTTTAAAGACGATTTGTAAGGAATTTCTTAGGTTCAATGATTTTTATGAAGCTTGATGCCAGGAATATAATAATTGGTTGTGCTATTTTAGGAGCAGTTGCTTTAGGGACTTGGAATGTACTATTACAAAGAGAAAATAATTATTATCAAGCCGCATTTCAAAGTGAAAAAAAATATTCTGCTAAAATAAGTGAAGATAATAAGAGGGAGATTGAAGAGCTAAGGGGGAGATTAATTGAATCTGATAGAAAAAATGC
>CALJBY010000190.1 GCA_938024025.1 uncultured bacterium | reverse complement strand
ACTAATGATCTCACCCAGACGACCTTTGGATTATCCCGGGATGATGCCGGGAAATTCCTCCCCTACTACATCAAGGAAAACATCTTATCGAGAGATCCCTTTGAAGCCGTCGATAGAGATGGCGTTGGACAGCTGATGAAGTGGGGTGTGGAGCGTGGACGGAGTTCAAGAGAGAACATCAAGATTGGTATTTGTGGTGAGCACGGCGGAGAATCCAGTTCAGTTGAGTTTTGCCACCAGATCGGCATGAACTATGTGAGCTGCTCGCCTTTCAGATTGCCTATTGCCAGGCTGTCCGCAGCCCAGGCAGTCCTGAAGGAGAAAGAGGGTAAGTAATCGTTCCCCGGTAGGCGGTCAGAAACCGATGTCTTAAAACTGTTCCGGGTACAGCGTAATTTAAATTATTTGGTTATTCACAAAACTCCAGTATCCCGGATGAAAACTGGCTTGCTACCTTCTAACCAGATATGTTTGACCGGTTTCATGTCTGGGAAGCCCCGCTTTGTAAGCAGGGTCGAGAGGCATGTATCTGAAAAAAGAATTAAAATCCGGGAAGGCCCGCCTTGTAGGCGGGCCGCTTCAAATATCCGTAGGAGCACATTCATGTGCGATGAATTCGCGGCTTAAAGCCGCTCCTACCATCACCCTATCTGAAAGAGAAATGCTTGGATGTAGTTGGGTAAGAACCTAACTTCGAAAAGTTACAGTCGTATTGGGTGTCAACTGGAGCATTACAGATAAGCAGATTAAATTATATTGTTACGTGGGAGTATCAGTGTGTAAGTGTTCAGGTGCGTTTGTACCATACTGTTTACGAGTCTTACTGCTGGCGATCTGTATACTTCTCACCCCAGAAGAGTACTTTCCTGCCCGGGCAAACCAGCCTTTACCGTATGCCATTGAGAATGTGGTAGCTCTTTCCCCGCCGGTTAGTAATATCCGTGTCCAACTTGCCTACTCCACCAGCGATAATTTTCTTCATGAGGATGTGTATGGGGACCTGGAAGAGTGTTACCTCAGGCGTGAAGTGGCGGAGATGCTCACTACTGCCCAGACCCTCCTGGAGGCAAAAAGAAAAGGATATCAACTCATTGCCTACGATTGCCTGCGACCTCGATCAGTACAGTATAAAATGTGGCATCTCGTTAAGGGAACAGGAAAAGAGGGGTATGTGGCCGATCCCGAGAAGGGATCTATCCACAATTTTGGAGCGGCCGTGGATGTGAGTATTGCTGATCAAGCGGGAAATCCTCTGGATATGGGTACCCCCTTTGACTATTTTGGAGATCTTGCCCAGCCCCGGTATGAAGATCGATTTCTTAAAGATGGTGCATTGACTAATAAGCAGATAGAAAACAGACGTCTGTTGCGAGAGATTATGAAAGAAGCAGGTTTTCAAACCCTCCCGGAGGAGTGGTGGCACTTTAATGCATTCTCTCTCGAGGAAGTGCAACGCCGGTATACAATCGTTGAATTCCTCTTGCCCCGGGAAGAAACTGAGAATGCTTTGCATAAAGCGAAAGATCTCCCCCGGGATGAAAACGGCTTTTGTCTTTTAGTAGAAGCATCTGAGAAAAAGATGTATCTGATCAAAAACAATACCATACAGCTTGTTTTTAATGTTGCCCTCGGGAAGGGGGGGCTGGGCAAAACCAGGGAAGGGGATCATAAAACCCCCCTGGGTGATTACAGGATAAAGTGGATGGTGAGCAGGCATGGTCCCCCGAAACAGAATCCGGGAGGGCTTGCCAGTTCTGTGATTGAAGGAAAAACCTATGCGGTCTTGGATACGGAGTTGTACTTTGGTGATCTTACAAACATACGCGTGAAGGTCCTGCCTGACGGAACGAGGAAAGTTTCGGAGGATGTCCATGACAGGCCCATTACCCGTGAAGAGATCGGGATTGCCCGGGGTGAAAAACTCTGGACAGATGCTTATGGTGGCGAGCAGGCTTACGTGATGGCGCTGGACTATCCTAATAAAGAGGATAGAACTCAGGGAAAGACAGGAAGCTGTATTGAGATCCATGCCTCAGTAAATCTTGAGAAGGTGGGGTACGAGGCCTATAAAGGAACACTGGGCTGTGTCTCCCTGTACCCTGCCTATGCCAAAAGAATATATGACCATGTCAATCCAGGCACCCCCGTGAGAATAATTGAATAAAGATTTGCCCCCTAAGGAGAGCCTTTGCTGATTGAATCCTATCCGTTCCTATCCCTCATCCCGCCGCTCCTTGCTATAGTACTTGCAATCTACACCCGGCAGGTTTACCTCTCCCTTTTTGCCGGCATAGTGGTGGGCACGGTTATCCTGGCAGATGGCAGTCTTCTGAAAGGGAGTGCGGGAGCCCTGGAAGCATGTGTTCTGGTGTTCAGGGATCCGGATAACACGCGGGTTATTGCCTTTTCTGTGCTGGTGGGTTCATTGATCGCCCTCTTGCAGCGGTCCGGTGGCATTGAGGGCTTTACTACCCTCGTTACCGAGAAAGGTTTCATCCGGGGGAAAAGAAGTGTTGAGTTGATGGCGTTTCTTATCGGTGTCGTTGTTTTCATCGAGTCGAGCATAACCTGCCTTGTCAGCGGAACCGTTGCCCGGCCATTAACGGACCGGCACAGGATTTCCCGTGAAAAACTTGCCTACATCTGTGATACCACATCAGCACCCATCTGCATCTTGATCCCTTTAAATGCATGGGGAGCCTATGTTATTACTCTACTCAGGAAAGAAGGTTTAAGTGATCCCCTGGGTCTCTTTCTTTCATCACTCTTTCTCAATTTCTATGCACTTACTGCTCTTATTCTTCTCCTCATTATTATTCTCCTGCAGGTTGATTTTGGACCCATGAAGAAGGCAGAGCACCGTGCCCACACTACCGGTAGGGTTCTCAGAAAAGGAGCACAGCCCGCAATTGCAGAAGAAATAACCGCCATAACACCCAGTGCAGATACACCCCTGCGTGCGATAAACATGTTTCTACCCATTGGTGTTATGATTCTCATGATATTTATAGGCCTCTGGGTAACGGGGGACGGCACTCTTTCTCAGGGGTCCGGTTCAACGGCAGTACTCTGGGCAGTAGCTTCCGCTATTGTCAGTGCTGCCGTGCTGTATAGCAGTCAGCGTTTGATGAACTTACGGGAAATAACGGAGCTCGTTATCAAAGGGGCGGGTGGTCTTATAGGTCTCGGGATACTGATGATGATGGCTTTTGCTATCGGTACTATCTGCAGGGAACTTGAAACCGGTATCTATGTTGCTGAGATAACCAGAGGATTGTTGCGGCCACAAGTCTTCCCCGCCATAATTTTTGTGGTTACCAGCTTTATTGCTTTTTCCACCGGTACCTCCTGGGGGACATGGGGAATTATGTTTCCCATCGCTATCCCACTGGCAAGTTCCATGGATTTGTCTTTTCCTCCCGTCATCGGTGCCCTGCTCGGGGGAGGAGTATTCGGTGACCACTGTTCTCCCATCTCCGATACCACGATTGTTGCCTCTATGGCGTCAGCCTCAGACCACATAGATCACGTCCGCACCCAACTGCCCTATGCCCTGGCAGCAGGCGGCATTTCAATAGTGCTGTTTCTGATTGTAGGGTTTGTGAGTTATTAAGGAGGTCAAGAAGAAAAATGCCTGCATTGAGCTACAATGCCTAAAATTAAAAAGACTTAAAAAATACATTCAAACTTGTTTCTAACCGCAGAGGCGCAAAGAGCGCAGAGAAAACCTACCGGCGCTAAAAGTTAGGAAGACAGGAGGCAGAACACTTATTTTGGATCTCGGATTTCGGAATGCGGATTGTAAAAACTGATTACATCTAAAATCCGCAATCAAAAATCCAAAATGTAAAAACGTGCAACCCGTAACGGTAAGCTTCTACGTGACCCCGCGACTCCTCCGTGTTCTCAATTTCTACCTTTACATCTCCTGGCAATTACTCTATGATTTCAGAGGATGGCTAGAATTGGGGAAATTTCCGTTCTAATCATTTAATGGGTGACTGGTGCGATCTCACTTACCTGCTGCAAAAAAGAAAAAGGTTCTCCTATGGAGTATGTTGTGGTTTTCATCATCGGTGTCCTTCTGGGATCGTTTCTGGTCTTCATCATCCAGTGGTTACGGAGGAAAGAAGCCCGGGAAATTGCCCGTGAACTCATTTCCGAGAGTGATTCGCAGCGGGTAGAGGATTTAGAAGCTCTTATTACGAGAGTTAAAGACTCGTTTGGGGCACTCTCCCTTGAGGCTTTATCACAAAATACTGAGGACTTCTTGAAAGTTGCTAACGAAACGCTTTCAAAACAGACACAGGTGGGCGAAAAAGAACTTGAAGGGAAGAAACAACTGATTGACCAGACCCTTGGAGTGATGAAGGAAGATTTGCTGAAAGTTCAGGAACTGGTAAAAGGTTTTGAAAAAGATCGGGAGAAGAAGTTTGGCGAACTTACTAATCAATTAAAAGCCACCGCTGAGCAGACAGGAAAACTTCAGGAAACGACCAGTCAATTGAAGGGTGCTTTAGCAAGCACAAAGGTTCGTGGTCAGTGGGGAGAGCGGATGGCTGAGGATATACTCCGGTTAGCTGGGTTTGTGGAAGGTGTAAATTATCAAAAGCAGAAGGCCTTGGAAACGGTAAGTGCTCGTCCTGACTATACCTTTTTCCTGCCCCAGGGTCTCAAAGTGAACATGGATGTCAAATTTCCGTTGAATAATTACCTGCGTTATCTTGAGGCAGGGGGGGAAAGCGATAGAGAGAAGTGTAGAAATCAATTCTTAAGGGATGTCAGGGGCAGAATCAAAGAAGTAACTACGAGAGATTATATTAACCCTGCGGAGAATACCTTGGATTATGTGATTGTGTTTATACCGAATGAACAAGTCTATGCCTTTATTAATGAACATGACAGATCGCTGCTTGATGATGCTTTAAGAAACAGAGTAATTCTTTGTTCTCCCATTACCCTCTATGCCATACTTGCGGTCATCAGGCAGGCAGTTGAAAACTTTAATTTAGAAAAAACGACGGAACAGATACTGTCACTGCTGGGCTCTTTTAGTAAACAGTGGTCACTTTTTCTGAAATCACTGGAGAAGATGGGAAAGAAGATTGAAGACGCACAGAGTGAATTCACTGCATTAAATGCAACACGTCGCAATCAACTCGAGCGGCCCCTGAAGCAGATTGAGGATTTGCGAAAGCAAAAGGGTATTCTTCCTGAGGCGTCTTTTGGTGAAGAGGAGGTAGTGCTTGTAGAGGATGGTGATGATGAAAAAAATTCAAACCTCCTTCCCAATTCTTAAGTCTCATGCCTAGGATTAATTGAGAGAGGGGGGCTTGAATTATAATTACTCTATCGGTCAGGTTTGGCAAAACTTTATATAAAAATGTGTGAGGAGGGTAGCGGTGATGAATATTTTCGTAGATCGTATGATCCGGGCGGCAAAGCTGGATGTTAACCTGTATGAGGAGGTCGAGGCTGATAAAAGTGCCCTGGGACAGGCGATGGCAGTTGTTATTATCTCAAGCATAGCTGCGGGGTTGGGCAGTATCAGCCAGGTAGGGCTTGGTGGAATTTTCATGGGAACCATTATGGCCCTTGTCGGCTGGTATATCTGGGCCTATCTTACCTACCTGATTGGTACCAAACTGCTGCCAGAACCGCAAACAAGAGCTGATCAGGGTGAGTTGCTGCGAACCATCGGCTTTTCCAGTTCTCCAGGGTTGATCAGAGTGCTCGGTATTATTCCGGGCATTGGGGGACTACTCTTTTTCGTGGCTTCAATCTGGATGCTGGTGGCCATGGTGATTGCAGTGAGACAGGCCCTTGATTATTCGGGAACCTTAAGGGCCGTGGGTGTTTGTGCCATTGGCTGGATCATCCAGGTGATTCTTATGGGGATTCTATTCTCTTTTATGGGTGCTCCTGAGATGTAAACCCTTCGTTCCATGGTGCCTGCAAAGGACAACTAACCGCCGGTAACGTTCAGCGCATTTCATCCCACACGGAAACAGGGGACTTCCAGTAGCTTGTTGAGGATATGTCCCACTCCATAATTTTTTAGATTCTGCTTATCCACGAAACTCCAGTATCCCGGCTGAAAACTGACTTGATACCTTCTAAGTAGACATGTTTAAAATTTCGGTAGGAGCGCATTCATGCGCGATGAATTCGCGGCTTAAAGCCGCTCCTACCATCACCCTATCTGAAAGAGAAATGCTTAGATGTAGTTGGGTAAGAACCTAACTTCAAGAAATTACAGTCGTATTGGGTGTCAACTGGAGAATTACAGATAAGCAGATTTTAGGTTTCAGTGGACTTCCTTCATTCCTTTCGATCCAGATAAAACCACGAGAACGATTGGGTGAGATGTATTTAACATTCCTTGACTGGTCAGTCGTTTCTTTATACCTAGCTGCTCTGATTGGATTGAGTGTATTTGTTGGCACCTCTCAAAAAGGGGAAGTGGACTATTTCCTCGGGGGCAGGAGGGTTCCCTCAATCGTTATTGCCCTTTCGATAATGGCTACTCAATGCGGTTCTGTAAGTATCATCAGTGCCCCGGCTTTCGTTGCCCTCAATGAAAAGGGTGGTCTTCTCTGGCTACAGTATGAACTTGCAGTGCCACTTGCCATGATCATTCTCATGATTTTTTTTATTCCTCTCTTTTACACCTTACGCATTACTACCGTCTATGAATACCTGGAGAAGCGCTTTAACTATTCTGTGCGTTACATTGTAAGCGTTTTTTTTCAGTTGAGTCGAGGCCTGGCTACCGGTGTTGCCATCTATGCGGTCTCCATTGTCACTGCCGTGTGCTTTGGTCTTCCTCTCTGGGTAACAATCATCATCACGGGGTTTGTAAGCACGCTCTACACCGTCATAGGGGGCATTAGAGCAGTCATCTATACCGATGCACTGCAGCTCGTTATACTGTGGATAACAGTGTTTATTTGTCTGGGATACGGACTGTTTCTTATGGACGATTGGGAGGGGATGGCCGTTCTCCTCAGGCAAACCAACCTGGAAGCGGTGGATTTACGCCATCATGGTTTTGGTGACGGGCATACCTTTAGCTTTTTGCCAATGCTCGTGGGTGGATTGTTTCTCTATGTCGCCTATTATGGGTGTGACCAGAGCCAGGTGCAGCGGGTACTGTGTTCCCGCTCCACTGAAGCCTCTAACCGCGCCCTCTTCATAAATGGCCTCTTGCGGTTTCCACTGGTTGCAAGTTATTGTGCACTGGGAGTGTTTATGATTGTGTTCCTTGAACAAAACCCTGAGTTTAAGGCGTCTCTTCCGCGAGAGCACTATGATTATCTCCTGCCATTGTTTATTGTAACCTATTTACCCCACGGTGTCATTGGTTTCGTGCTGGTTGGTATCTTTGCCGCAGCTATGTCCAGTCTGGATTCTGCCATAAACTCCCTGAGTGCAGCAACCTTAAAGGATCTTGTCATGCGTTTCCCAACACTGAATGGGATTGTCACAAAGAGATTCATCCTCTGTTCGCGCTTGACAACTTTTGTGTGGGGAACCCTCTGTACACTTTTCGCGTATCTTGTCGGCAGTATTTCCTCAACGGTCATTGAGGGAATAAATAAGATTGGATCTGTTTTTTACGGCCCCCTGTTAGCCGTGTTTGCCCTGGGGATACTGGTGAGATCTGCGAAAAGCACGGGGGTCATTACGGGATTGTTTGCGGGTATTGCCGGTAACATCGGGCTCTGGACTTTTTTCCCCGGTATCTCTTGGCTCTGGTGGAATGTAGTAGGATGTGTGGTAACGTGTGTTGTTGGAATAATGGTAAGCCTCTTATCCGGAAAGCAGGTAACGGTTAAGGACCGTTTCATGGTGTCTTTATCGGCGGGATGGAAGAACGCCTTTACTGCGTCGGCGGGAAGGGGGAGGTATTGTGTGCTTGCTTTCTACTTTGTGATGCTTATTATTGTTCTACTTACCTACCGTGAGTGGAGGGGTTTTCTGTGGGGATTCTTTGATTGACAGTAGATCTTCTCCCTCATGGGGAGACGTTGTAAGAGCAGTGGTAGCGGATCGTACTTTCAGGTAATTGAGATATGGTTTGCAGGTTGTTGCTTGCTGACATTTCTTTTCACAAATAAGCACGTTAATCTTTGGTGCATTTTTTCTTGTTTCACAGGTTATATAATCCATAACTTCTTCTTCCTCCAGTGGGTATAAGGTAAACGCAGGGAGCTGTCGACATTATAGTAAGGAGAGTCCGTGCTGTCTGCTCAAATCAATTACTAGCTCTTCGCCCTTCTTATAGCGTAAGATTCCCTTCCCGGATATGTAGAGTTTCTGCAAATGCAATTCATCCTCGATAAAGACTATTTCAAGATCTTTATTTTTTTCGGTGTGATAGATAT
>CALJBY010000189.1 GCA_938024025.1 uncultured bacterium | reverse complement strand
TGGCTACAGCTATCCCTTTGCCCTTGCCGGCGGGATGGATCTTATCGTTTTTATCTGGGGCATCCTGATATGGAAAAAGATACCGGAAAGAAAATATGCCGCTTCCGATCAGGTGTCTTCGTAAGTGGACGGGATATATCTGTGGTTTGTTATTGAAAACCCCTAACGATTTGAAAGGAGGTGCGAAGTGGAGAGAAGGAAACAATTAATCGTGGTGGTTGCAGTGATGGTGGTTTTGTGCAGTGGAGGATTTATGCATGCTGCTGATGATGAAACAGCTGAAGAACTGAAAGTGATCAACAAGGTTGTTACGGTTAAGACCTATGAAGGGTTAATGCCTGCAACGCTCCGTTCACAGCCGGGCACAACGGTGATCTGGGTAAACCACTCACCACAACCGGTGGAAATACTTTTCCTGGATAAAAAGGTTGTGCTTGCCTGTGGATCTCCCGTCAACTTTTTTGTGGGCAAGGATGGGGCGTATGAATCCGGAAAACTTCCCTTTGGCGGGACGGCAAGCCTTTGCTTTACGGAAAAGGGAAAATATGAGTATGTATTCAAAACGTCTGCAACATTCTACCCCATGGACGAGAAGGAACATCGGGGGATCATTTGGATTAAATAGTAGCGTGTCTGCAGGCAATTACCACCTACTGCCTGGAGGCGTCCAGGTCCTCGAGAACAGCAAGGACGGTTTCCGGCCGAGCACGGATACGATAATTTGACGGCTGGTAGATCCAGCGGACGACACCCGCTTTATCCACCAGGATTTGCGTGGGGATGGCAATATCCTTCCCTGATGGGTTCGGGGTGTGGTGCCTGATGTTGAGCCTGTCAAGGACGGTAGCATCGGGGTCCGAGAGAAAGGTGTAGTCCGCTCCAACCCGCTCCCGCAGACCACGATTCACTTCCGGACTGTCGATACTGACAGCATAGAGCTTAACACCATAGGTGCGGATAGTAGCATAATAGTTCTGGAGCTGCTCCAGCTCCACTCGGCAGAAGGGTCACCAGTTGCCACGGTAAAAGAGGTAGAGGGCAGCGCTTTGCCCCACCAGGCTTGTAGAATTGAAGGGATTGTCGTTGTGATCGGTGAGGACGATGGAAATAAAGGGCTGGCCGACGCTGACGGGTAGCTTTTGTTCGGGCAGCTGTGAAAAGAAAGCAGTCCAGTAGATAAATATGACCAGCATAAAGCCGGTGAGCCCGCAGACACCATAGCGCCACCAGCCCCCTGTGCGGCGTGCAGTCCGCCACGCCAGCCAGACAGCCACGGCCATCAGACCATAGCTTTCGAGCGGATAGAGGCGGTAGATGCCGGCGAAGGACAGCACGAAGTAGAGCGCCGGACCGGCGAGCATTAAGACAAGGGATAGGGCAAGCATCATATTTTTCCTCATGGAGTGTTTGGCGTATTGTCACAACCGAAACACAGTAAAATTTCACTGCAGAGAACGCAGAGAAGTTAAGAAATTCAAAAGTCAGAAGGAAAAGAAAATGCCTAAAATGAGCTAAATTGCCTATAATGCCTAAATTAAGAACTTAAAAACTAATAATCCGCATACCGCATTCCAAAATGTGTTGGCTCCAACACGCCAACCCTAAATCAACTTCCGTGTCATCTCTATGGTTGCTGGGGCTGCCTCCGGTTACCTGGAAAACAGTGCCAGCAACTCATCCTTCCGTTTGATGGTCGGAAGGTCATAGGGGCATTTTTCTTCGCACTGACCACACTCTTCGCACGCCTGCCACCAGATGGCCAGGTTCTTTCCCATTTCCTTTTTCTGGTCGGAGATCTCCTGGTATGTGCGGCCTTTCATCATCTGCCAGACGAGGTGAATCATAACGGGAATAATAATATCATTGGGACAGGGCATACAGTAGCTGCAGCGGCGGCAGAAATCCTTTCCTAAAGGTGCAACCTCATTTTCAAAACCCCTGAGCTCTGATGCGGACAGAGATTCAGTGCTCTCCGCAAATTTTAAATTCTCGTATAGCTCGGTGAGATTGGAAACGCCGTTTAGGATAATATCAACAGGGTAACCGTTTAAAAATTTAAAACAGCTTTCAATGTTTCTCATTACACCACCTGCCAGAGGTTTCATCACGATGGTTCCGATGTCCTGGGCCCTGGCCAGGGGAATCAATTCCTTCTCCGGTTCCCGCTCGATCACGTTAAAGGGAAACATCACCGTATCGAATTCTCCCGTCTTGATCAGGTCAACCATAACGCCTACATGATGGCTGGTTAACCCTATAAAATCAATCATGCCCTCATCCCTGGCCTTTTTGAAGGCGTCAAGCGTTCCCCCTTTGGCCATGACTGCGGGAATCTCTTGGGGTTCCAGCTCATGCACCTGGTATATCTCTATTTTGTCTGTCTTAAGTGTCTTGAGACTTTCCTCGAGATCGGCCAGCACTTCATCATATCCCCTGCTGTGAGATTTGCTTGCGATAATGCACTCCTTTCTCCTGGTTTTCATCACTTCACCGATATTTTCTTCAGAGTCCATGTACACCCGTGAGGTATCAATGAAGTTTATGCCGTAATCCAGTGCGGCCTGAATCACCCGGTTAATTGTCTCTTCATCCTTGCCGCCCATTCCCATGGAAAGAGGGATTCCCCCCAGGCTCCAGCGTGATACTTCAAGGTTTGTTCTTCCCAGTCTGACTTTGTGCATAACGTTCCTCCCGATCATGTATAAGAAACGACCTCATAGGGTTGTCCCTGTTCAAGCACGTGGTTTCCCGTGGGTATAGGTGCAGTTGTTCTACGGGCTGTGCGAGACGGTATATCAGTCATAGCACAGAACAGCTTGCGGGTAAACCTCCTTGGGTAGTGGTTAAAAGTATCCAGGAAGAGCATCACATCTGAGAATTTCCGCCACTACCATTCCAGCTGTTCTTACGCGCTGCGTTTATGAGAAAATTCCTTGAAGTCAGTTCCCGCAGGACTCTGAAATACCTTTAGATCAAATTCAGGAACAACGGCAAGGATGTGATCAAAAATATCAGACTGGATTGCTTCGTAGTGTGCCCAGACCTTGTCTTTACAGAATACGTATATTTCAATGGGCAACCCGTGCTCTCCTGGTGCCAGCTGGCGGATAAGGAACGTCATGTCCTGGTTGACCATGGGGTGGTTCTTTAAATAGGAGATTACATAAGCACGGAAGGTGCCGACGTTGGTAAGCTGCCGCTTGCTCGTGGGGGGGGCATCATCCAACCCCTGTGCCGTGTTGTGCTCAGCTAATTCCTTCTTTTTCTTCTCCATGTAGTCTGCGATATATCGAATTTTTGAAAACCGTTCTATCATTTCATCTGTGCAGAATGTAACCGTGTTAATGTCAATGTAAACCGATCGTTTTATCCGGCGTCCACCTGACTGCTGCATGCCCCGCCAGTTTTTAAATGACTCGCTGATTAACGCGTAGGTGGGAATGGTGGTTATGGTCTTGTCCCAGTTCTGCACCTTTACCGTTGTTAATGCAACTTCCAGAACATCACCGTCAGCACCGTATTTGGGCATTTCAATCCAGTCACCGTGTGCCACCATCTTGTTGGCCGCAAGCTGTATTCCTGCTACGAAGCCGAGGATGGCATCTTTGAAAATCAGCAGGAGAACGGCCGTTAGAGCTCCGAGACCGCTAAAAAAGTAAAGGGGTGTTTTGCCGAAGACAATGGAAATGATGAAAATACCAACGATGCAATAGATCGCTACTTTCACAATCTGGATAAAGCTTTTAATGGGAACTTCCTTCGCAATTGCCAAGGTTCGGTAGATATCAAGGACAGCATTGAGGAAGGAGTTAATCACCAGAATGCCGATAATAAGCATATAGATAAAGATACTATTTACCGCAAAGGCTATCAGGCGGTCATAACCCTCGAGGGCAAGAGGCAGCATAGTATACAAAACAACAGCAGGGGCAAGGTGAGAAAGCTTGTCAAATACTTTTCGCTCAAGAAGGATGTCATCCCAGGTGGTTTCGGTGCGGAGAATGATGTAGGTCAGACCTTTTAGAATAAAATGTTTAGCAACAAAGTTTGCAACAATGCTTAAGAGAAGTGCCAGGACAGTCAGACTGCTTCTTGCCAGTAAAGCTGCAGTCCCTTGATGTACGCCACGGGCGGTGAGGAAATCACAGATGACCTCTATCATGGAGCTATCTTCCTTTCTCGATTACCTTTAACAGGGTATTTGCTGGGATCTGATCCGATAGGTTTCTGCCGTTTATCAGTGCCAGCTTTTCCAGGTCGGCAGTGGCCGTGCCGAATTGCGTGAGCGCCTGACTCAAACTCATGGTACGCGTTGTCTGCCTGATGCGAATACGGTCCTGCCTGACATTCAGTTTGGTTTGATCACCTAATGTCCGGAATCCATTCATGGTTCCCTGGAAAGCTGTCTGATAGGCAGTGAAATTCAGTTCTCCAGTGAATCCATGAAATATGAAAACAGTCCGGTTGTTACTGATAAAAGAGGAGAGTATCTGTAAGGTGCCCGACTGGGTTGGCAGTTGACTCATGAGCATAAGGGTTTTAAAACCATTGATGACGGTATCTTTGCGGGAGAGCACGGTGGCTTTGCTTTCGGCCAGGAAGTTTTGGGCTTCTGCTTCTGGTGTGGTGGTAGTGCCGAGGGTAAAGAGAATTGATGCCTTCTCATCCGGTGAAATGATCTGCACCTGAGAAGGAAGGTTCTGGTGTTCCCAGCCCCTGGGTACCGGAAAGGTGAACTTCATGCCGGGATGGTAAAAGATGCTATTTTCCACAAAGCCCTGCATCGGATCATCTCCAACAACAAGACCGTCGATTCTGCGGAGGTAGGTGTTGCGGTTTATTGTAGGGCTGGTCAGGCCTAAAGTGGCTTGCCATTTGCGGGCAGCTTCTCTCACTGCACCAACCCGATTTTCGGGATTGGGATGTGTGGTAAGGAAATCAGGGAGGCTGCCTTTCTCCCCGCCGTGCATCTTATCCAGTGTGATAAAAAAGTTGGCCATGTCTGTGGCGTCGTAACCTGCTTTTGAAGAGTATTCTACCCCAAGGCTATCGGCCTCACGTTCATTGTCGCGACTGAACTTTAAAAAGAGCAAACCTACCCCCTGACCGGCCAATCCGGCATACTGGGAAAAGGTTTGGGAAAGGAGGGACCCCAGACCTAACCCAATCTGGGCCAGCTGTGCTTTCGTGTACTGCTGCGCTGAATGGCGGGCGGTGATGTGGCCTATCTCATGCCCGATAATCCCTGCCAGTTCAGCCTCACTATTCAAATACGCCAGGATACCGCGGGTCAAGTAGACATACCCGCCCGGAACGGCAAAGGCATTGATAACCGGTGAATCCATGACGTTGAAGGTGTAGGTGAGCTGCGGACGGTGTGATATTTTTGCCAATTGCTGGCCAAGGTTGTCAATATAGGTTACCAGCGCCACATCATCGTAAATGCCATACATGGCAGTGATCTCTGGATCTGTTTCCTGACCCATCCTTACTTCATCCTCGTCGCTCAATAACATTAATTCTGTTCTTCCCGTGACCGGATTGATGGCACAAGAGGAAATCCAGGGTATAACACATAAGCAGAAAAGAAATGTTGTGAGGTGTTTCATACATTCGCTCCATCACTTTTTATGGCAGTAGGGTAACAAAAAGCCTTTCCAGGGAAAAGACCGGTTACAGTACCATGGTGACAATCCCTATAGCACAAAATTGCAGGTGGGTAAAGTAAAGGATAGGGGGGAAGGGGAGAATGATTGGCGAATGCAGACGAAAAATCTGGAGTGGTGGAGTACTGGAGTGATGGGGAACAGGTTGCGGGTTTATGATGATGTGCGATGTGAGATCTGTGATTAATAACTCTTGCTACCTACATCCCAGGTCACATACCCCTCTTTTAATCCTGACTTCTTTTGTTGCTTGTTTCTCTTTGCGTACTTTGCGTCTCTGCGGTTAACAACAAGTATGAATTTGTTTATTAAGTCTTTAATCTCAGGCATCTTATTTTTGAGCGGTCAGGCTGTCTAGCTGGCAAGCTTTCTCGCTTCTTCAAGAGTCAAACGTAGACTTGACCCCCTAGGAGGCACCCTGTTCCTGAAACCAGCTGCAGAGTTGCCTTGTTGGTGTAACGCTCTGTTCGACTTCATCAAGCCACTCATCGAATTCCTCGAAGAAAAAGGGCTTGGTAAAGACCCTGCAGCCGATCTCGTGCGCCAGAGATGCGTCCTTTTTTGTCCAGTTAGCAGAGATGAGGGCGACATGTTTACATTTACAGTTTTTCTTCCTTTGGTTTTCAATAAACCTCAGGCCCGTAATATTTGGCATGTTCAAATCGGAAACGATTATGTCCGTGCATGTCTGGTTCTCATCACATCGGCACGCCGGCAGCATTTGCAGGGGGCATATGGCGGGGTTGGAAAATCCAAATATTTCATATCCGCGATCATCGAAGATTTCCGATAACAACCTGCGGATCGACTTGTTATCCTCTATGAATACTACCCTCAGCTTAAGGTCTGGGTTCACCTGATACCTCACCTCCTGGTAATGGACGGGAAACCAACCTGTTTTGTTTGAGCGATGGCAAAGCCTCCGGGAAAGGGCAGCTACGACTATCTAATTGGCATTACTAGAGAAAAGGTTTACAGCTTTTTCAGCCATTGGGGAAAGAGACACGCTATCCAACAGGATCGTGGAGCAGACGTAAGGAAAGAGATACAAAGAACTCAATTGTAAAAGGATCA
>CALJBY010000188.1 GCA_938024025.1 uncultured bacterium | reverse complement strand
AAAGATGTTCAATACTTTTTACTGAAGATTCATCAACACTGTGGAGTACTCAATCCTAGACTTTCAACTTAAATACGAATGAGTGTTTAAAAGTGCTTGCAGATGAGCGGGCATCAAGGATTTTCGCTTTCATGACCTTAGACATACCTTTGCGAGTCATTTGGTTATGATAGGTGTTGATATTACAACCGTAAAGGAACTCTTGGGTCATAAGACATTAACTATGACTCTAAGGTATGCTCACCTAGCACCCTCACACAAAGTAAGGGCAGTTGAAATGCTTGATTCCACCATTAATGATAAATCTACTGCACAATTACTGCACAAAAAAGGAGTTACAATCAATGATGAAAATTGTAACCCCTTGAAATCATTGGTGGAGCTGAGGGGGTTCGAACCCCTGACCTTTTGACTGCCAGTCAAATGCTCTCCCAGCTGAGCTACAGCCCCAGTATAGTTTTTTAATTGGAGTAACGGAGTGATGGAATAATGAAAACGTGCTTAATTATTAGTCAAAACGTTGCTTTTGTCAACCCCTTTCCCTTTGGTAGTGCCGTTGCCGCACAATTTCATAGAGGGCAATTGCCCCGGCTGCTGATGCATTGAGAGAAGCAATTCCTCCCCGTAATGGAATGCTGACGAGAAAATCACATTTCTTTTGCACTATTGGCCGCATACCTTTGCCTTCGCTTCCTATAACCAGTGCTAAATCAAGTGTTCCGTCTATGTCGTAAAGACTGGTTGAGCTGTCCGGGTTCGTCCCGACAACCCATGCCCCCCTTTCTTTCAAAACATCGATGGCATCTGCCACGTTAGGGACACGGGTAATGTTTGTATGTTCAGCAGCTCCAGCTGATGCCTTGAAGACGGCCCCTGTCACAGGCGCCGCCCGGTGCTTTCCCGTTATAACTCCATGAACCCCGGAAGCGCAGGCGGTACGAATTAGTGCCCCCAGGTTTTGCGGATCTTGAATGCCATCTAAAACTAATACCAGTAATTTGTCACCGGAGTCCTGCCAGGCTGCAATGATTTCGTCCAGGGCAACTTCTCTCCGAGAAGTGACGATTGCAACAACTCCCTGATGATGGGTAGTGCCTGAGATGCGATTAAGCATCCGGCGTTGTCCCTGTTCAAGGGGAATATGTTTTTGTTTCGCAAGATCAAGAAGAGGTTTAATGCCTTTTGCATCTTTTTCTCTGGCAAAGATGATCTTTTTAATCTGGGGTGCCCGGATCTTAAGCAGTTCTGTTACGGGATTTATTCCATAAATAATGCCCGACACTGTTTACCTCTTATACTTAGTTGTTTCCTTCCCTCAGCTCTTCTGCTATCTCCTGTACTACCTTGAGAGGGTCGTGTGCCTCCAGAATAGGACGACCTATTACCATGTAGTCAGAACCTGCCAGAAGCGCCTCGTGAGGGGTCACTGCCCGCTTTTGATCATCACGAGAAGTTCCCTGTGGCCTGATGCCCGGTGTAACGATGATAAGGTCATTACCGCAGGCAGCCCTGATGATGTGTGCCTCCTGTGCCGATGCTACAACTCCATTAACACCTGCCTGCCTGGCGAGGATGGCCAGGCGTGATACCGCTTCCTCTACAGAGGTGTTAATCCCAATGTCTTTCAAGTCGTCCGGTTTCAAACTCGTAAGGATGGTAACTGCAAGCATGAGTGGTGAGGGCAAGGAACTGTTCCGAGCAAAGGTGCTGCTGGCCGCAACTGCTTCCTGCATCATCTTTTTTCCACCCAGGGCGTGGATGGTTAACATGAAAACATTAAGCTTACAGGCTTCCTCAACTGCGCGTGCGACGGTGTTCGGGATGTCGTGAAATTTAAGATCTAAAAAGACCTTCCCCCTGTGGCGATGGATCATTTCAATGATGGTGGGACCACAGTGGGTGAAAAGTTGCTTGCCAACCTTAAAAATGCCTATGCTGCCACTGAGTTTTTTCACAAAGTGCTCAGCTTCTTTAAGGGTTTCTACATCGAGTGCCAGGATAATCTTTTGTGATAAAGGGGCCATTGCTTCGGGCTTATGGTTGAGTTTTTACCTGTAGATGTGCAGAACACATTTTTCCAGTAGGGGGGCTCGACCGTTCAGGGCACCCTTTCCCGGAGAGGAAATTTCACTTTACCGTCACTTTTTTTTCGAGCGTTCAGCAGTAATGATCTCTTGTAGGTGCTTTACGGCTTCATCAAAGTTGTCATTCACAATCCTGTACTGATACCAGTCGGACTGTTCCATTTCATTTTTTGCCTTATTCAAGCGCATTTTGATAACGTCCTCACTGTCGGTGCCACGCTGGATCAAGCGTTCTGCTAACTCCTCATAGGATGGGGGGAGGATAAAGATGGTAATGCTGTCATCATATATTTTCTTGAGACGTTGAGCTCCAACATGGTCGATGTCGAAAATGACGTCCTTATTCTGGTTTCTGCATTCTTCCACGGTAGCTTTCGCAGTACCATAGTAGTTACTATAAATGTTAGTCCATTCAACCAACTGATTTTCATTAACCATCTTAGTGAATTCGTCAGGTGACACAAAGTAGTAATCAATTCCGTTTTTTTCATGCTTGCGGGGAGGTCTGGTAGTGGAGGAGATTGAGAAGCATAAGTTGGGTACAAGCTTAACGACTTTCTTGCAAAGGGAAGTTTTTCCTGCTCCCGAAGGGGCAGATACTATAAATAAAAGAGTCGATTCTTCCACGACTAGTCCTTGGGGTCCTGTTTTACGATTTCTTCGGTCTCAAATCTCTGGGCAATGGTTTCTGCCTGGAGCGCCGAGAGTATAATGTGGTTACTGTCTGTAATAATGATGGAACGGGTCTTCCTGCCTTGCGTGGCATCAATCAGCTTTTTCCCCTCTTTCGCCTCCTCTTTTAGGCGTTTCATGGGAGCAGAGCTTGTCGTTACAATTGCTATCACCCGGGAAGCTACAACCGTATTGCCAAAACCAATGTTCAGCAATGTTGTCCTCACCACATCTCCTTTCGATACCTGCCGGTAAAACGTGCACTATTCGATGTTCTGTACCTGTTCACGCATTCGTTCAAGTTCATTTTTAATCTCTACTGCTTTATGAGATATCTCCGTATGATATGATTTAGAGCTTATTGTATTTATTTCTCGATGGATTTCCTGGATTAAGAAGTCTAATTTTCTTCCAACAACATCATCTGAATCGAGGCACTCCCTGAATTGAAGGAGATGGCTTTGTGTTCTGACCACTTCTTCGGTAATGTCACTCTTTTCAACCAGATAGGCTACCTCTTGCACGAGTCTCGATTCATCAATCTCGATGTTGTTACAGAGGGATTGTATCTTTGCCTGCAAGCTTTCCTGGTGATCTTTAAATGTTGAGTCTGTAATAGCGTGTATGTGCTTAAGCAGGAGTTCGATATTTTTTAATCGTGAGAGAAAATCTTCTTGCAGGAGTGCACCTTCGGTTTCTCGCATTTTCACCAGCGTGTCCAGAGCGGTAGAGATGGGACCTTTCAGAATCTCCCAGTCATAGATAGTATCCTGATTGGCAGATTGAGAGACAATAATATCTTTCTGCGTTACAAGCTGATTGAGGGTGATTTCTCC
>CALJBY010000187.1 GCA_938024025.1 uncultured bacterium | reverse complement strand
TAAGGCCAACCAGCAGGTTGCTTCCGAGGCAGATGAGGTCTATTTTCTTGTTTCCGGCATTCCAATGAAATTAAAGGGGAAATAGAATCTCCCGGCACCAGATACTGTCAATTTAATTAAAGGTGTGCTTCTGTTATTTCTCTGTCAGATATAGTTATGGTAGGAGCGGCTTTAAGCCGCGAATTCGTCGCGCATGAATGTGCTCCTACCGAAATGTCAAACATGTTTGATTAGAACTCTTGACTCGCTACCAGTAAAGGTTTTATAAGCATGAAACAGTTACAGGCATTACTGGATGCAATTGAACCCCCTTCTCAGGAGTTGTTTGAAAAGGCTCGGGAACGATTGGACACCATGGCAATTCCCCGGGGCAGTCTTGGCCGCTTGGAAGAATGTGCTCAACGGATTGTTGCCATTACCGGTACCATGGAGCCTGAACTCACTCACAAGACCATAGTGGTCTTTGCCGGTGATCACGGCGTTGTCGAAGAAGGTGTGAGCGCATTCCCCCAGGATGTTACTCAAGAGATGGTTGCTAATTTTATCAGGGGTGGTGCTGGAATAAATGTTTTAGCCAGACACGTTGGTGCTAAGGTGATAGTGGTTGATATGGGGGTTGCCGCTGATCTACAACCGAGTGAAGGTCTTTTACTGAAGAAGATTGCTCACGGGACAAAAAATATGAGAATGGAACCTGCCATGAGCCGTGAAGAGGCCCTGCAGGGGCTCATGACCGGGGCAGCGGTTGCAGCTGATTTAAAAGCACAACAGGTCACCATTGTTGGGACAGGTGATATGGGAATAGGAAATACGACTCCCAGCAGTGCACTAACAGCCGTTTTGACCGGACAGGGGGTGGAGTTGGTAACCGGGAGAGGAACCGGCATCAGTGACACCATTTTAACTGCCAAGATACAGGTAATAAAAGATGCGATTCACCGTAACCAGCCGGATCCAGCTGATCCACTGGATGTGCTGGCTAAAGTAGGTGGGTTTGAGATCGCAGGTATTGCAGGTTTAATTATTGGTGCTGCACTGCACCGCATACCAGTTGTCATAGATGGTTTTATTTCCAGTGCTGCTGCTCTTGTTGCGGTCTCTCTCAATCCCCGTATCAAGGACTACCTTTTTGCCGCCCATAAGTCGGTAGAACCCGGGCACAGTGTCCTGCTCAAATGGCTGCAGCTGCAACCCCTCCTGGATCTCTCCATGCGGCTGGGGGAAGGTACCGGTGCGGCACTGGGAATCACGGTGATTGATGCCGGGGTTAAGGTTCTCCGTGGCGTTTTGACCTTTGAGGAAGCAGGTGTAAGGAAGGCCGTCAGGTAATGCGAAGATTTATTCTTGCCCTCCAGTTTCTCACGATTATACCGCTCAAAAAGAAAATCACCTTTACTGAGGAAGACCTGGGGAAATCGATGCTCTATTTCCCTCTGGTTGGTTTTGTTATAGGAGGGTGTCTTGTTGCAACCCGCATACTGCTCTCCTCCATCCTTCCCGCTGGTGTGGTCGATGCACTGGTCGTAACTGTGCTGGTGGTTATAACCGGATCAATGCACCTTGATGCCCTCGCCGATACTACTGATGCCGTTGCAAGTGGGAAAGACCGGGAGGGGAAACTGAAGGTGATGAAGGACACCAGTGTAGGGGTCATGGGGGTAGTAAGCATTTGTTTAGTTATTGTACTCAAATATGTTATGATCCTGGCCCTCCCCCCGTCTCTTAAAAATAAGGCACTGTTACTGATGCCGGTTATGGGACGGTGGGCACAGGTGATGCTCGCCTATGCCGCCGAATACGCTGGCCTTACCAGGGGGCTTGGTTTCCCTTTTACTGAACAGGCAACGGTACTGACGCTTGTTTTGGCTTCAACCGTCACCGGTGTCATCGCCATTGCCCTTTTTATGGTGCAGGGCATGTTCGTGGCCGCTGGTGTCCTGGTCTTCATGCTGCTGTACAACTTGTTTTTTAAACGTATCTGTGGTGGTGTTACCGGTGACATCTTAGGGGCAGCCACAGAAATTACAGAAGTGTTAGTTTTGCTTTTGCTACTGGTGATTTTCTAGCCACACTATTACACTACTTTACCCTGAGGACTCTACTATGGAAGAAAGAACACGACTCTATCTGGCACGTCATGGCGAAACGACAACCAGTTCGGAATTCAGGTTCATCGGGCACATGGATGTGGATATCACAGAAAACGGTGTCGAGCAGATGACAACCTTAAGAGACCGGTTGATGAATGATGACCTCAATGCCATTTTTTGCAGTGATTTGTTAAGATCCAGAAAGGGCGCTGAGATCATAGGAAGCTTACATGAAGCGCAGCACGTTCCCTGCCCGGAATTCCGGGAAATACATCTAGGCATTTGGGAGGGAATGACCAGGGACGAAATAATGGAGCGCTACCCCGAGGAATACAAGCTCAGGTTACAGGATTTGGCCTACAGTCATATTAAGGACGGGGAGAGCTTCAAGGATTTACAGACGAGGGTAATGGATAAGCTTTCCACACTTCTTAAGGAGTGGAAGGGGAAAAACATACTCCTCCTGGCACATGGCGGCGTAAACCGGGTGATCCTGTTTCATGCCCTCAATTTAGATTTGCATTTACTTCCCCGGATAGACCAGGATTACGGCTGTTTGAATATAATCGATTATTATGATGATGGCCCTGTAATCAAACTAGTAAACGGCTGATATGATAGCTCCATTAGGATTAACAGCGGCATTTATTCTGGATCTTATTGTCGGTGATCCTGAGTGGTCATTCCATCCCATTAGGCTCATAGGAAGATTGATTGCCCGTCTTGAAGCTCTTTTGAGAACCGTTTGTCCTGGCAGGATGAGTGAAAAAACAGGGGGCATTCTGCTCGTCCTCAGTGTAATCATCTTTACCTATAGCACGATATGGGTGCTTCTCTACGGTGCCTATGCTATTAACGGGTATTGTGGTTTTAGTCTTACCGCTATCATTGTTTTTTTTTCGCTTTCCCTCAAGTCATTAGGAAAAGCAGCCCAGGCGGTGAGGCGTGCACTTGCCGATAACGACAAAGCCGGTGCGCGCAAACACCTTGCTAACATTGTGGGAAGAGATACAGAGACCCTGTCGCGTGAAGAGATGGTCCGTGCCACCGTTGAAACGGTTGCTGAAAACACATCGGATGGCATCGTTGCCCCCCTCTTTTTTGTCCTGCTCGGGGGAGCACCACTCGCCATGTCTTACAAAGCGGTTAACACACTCGACTCAATGGTAGGCTACAAGGATGAGAAGTATTGTGATTTCGGCTGGGCATCAGCACGCTGTGATGACCTGGCAAACTATCTTCCGGCCCGCATTACAGGCTTCCTCCTGGTAACAGGTGCCTTCCTATTAGGTAAGGATTGGAGGAATGCGATGAGGACAATGGTGCGAGATGCTTCAAAGCATGCGAGCCCCAACAGTGGGTATCCGGAATCTGCCGTTGCAGGTGCCCTTAAGATACAGTTAGGGGGAACCAATTACTACGGTGGCATAGCCAGAACGACCCACTTTTTGGGTAATAAAGGCGTGCCACTTAATGAGCACACTATAGGGGATGCGGTTAGAATGATGTATTGTGCTTCTCTACTCATGCTTCTTTTATGCTTACTCGTGCTGAGGGTTTTTGGATAATGCAAGTTCACGGTGGCAATATCAGAGAAATTGCCCACAAGTATAGCCTGGACGAAGATGGGGTGCTCGATTTTAGCTCTAATTGTAACCCCCTGGGATTTCCCCCGGGGATCCGCTCCCTTTTCCACAGAGAAGCCGGGACACTACTTCACTACCCGGACACCCCCTGTACGGACCTTGCAAAGGCACTTGCCCACGAGAATGGTGTTGGGGAGAAAAACATTGTCGTGGGAAACGGCTCGACTGAACTCATCTACCTTATTCCCCGGGCTTTAAAACCACGCGTTGCATTGATAGTTAACCCTACCTTTGGTGAATATGAGCGGAGCCTCACCTCCATGGGATGCACAATAGAATCTATTGATCTCAAAGAAAAAACCAACTTCAGGATAGACCCAGAGGAAATTATTCCCCTTCTTTCCGGTGTAGATATCCTTTACCTCTGCAATCCCGGTAATCCAACGGGAGTGCTTACGGGAAAGGATGAGATTGACTCCCTGATCAAGGCGGCGGGAAAAAGAGGAGTAGTGGTAGTTGTGGATGAAGCATTTATGGACTTTTCTGACAACCACTCACGTGCGCATCAGGTTAGAAAGCAGAAAGGCCTCATTATCCTCAGGTCCATGACAAAATTCTTTGGCATACCGGGGCTGCGCTTGGGGTACCTCCTTGCCCCTTCGGCGATGACTGCAGTAATTAATCTGCACAAGGAACCCTGGTCGGTTAACACCTTTGCCCAAAAAGCCGGGATCAGGTGTTTAGCTGATGAACCCTTCAGGGTGAAGACTAAACGGTTTATTGAACGGGAACGCCCCTATCTTTTTTCCCAGTTGGCGGACATAGAGGGGTTACAGCCCTATTCCTCCGCCACTAACTTTATCTTATCAAAGATAACGAGGAAGGGACTCACATCGGGTAGGCTTTATGAAGGATTGGCGAAGAAGGGGATACTTGTAAGGGACTGTCGCTCATTCAGGGGTCTGAGCAATAAATTTATACGGGTGGCAGTTAAGAAGAGAAAGCAAAACGAACTGCTCATCAAGGAAATAAGGCATATAGTGGAGCGTTAAGAAAGTGTCAAGTGCTGTGCTCGTGATAGCCGGGACCCATAGCGGTGTCGGTAAGACAACCATTACCATCGGTATTATGTCCGCTCTAAGAAAAAGGGGGATGTCCATCCAGCCCTTCAAGGTTGGGCCTGATTTCATTGACCCCGGCTACCATGAGCTGGTCTGTAAAGTACCATCGAGGAACCTGGACAGCTGGATGCTCGATACATCCTATAATCGCGCACTATTTCTGCAGCATAGCCGGGATAAGGATATCTCTCTCGTTGAAGGTGTGATGGGGCTCTATGATGGATCACGCAGTGCCCGTGAGGATGGCAGTACCGCCCATATGGCGAAGCTGCTTAAGGCACCGGTTATTTTAGTGGTTGATGCCAGGGGTATGTCACGCAGTGTCGCCGCCGTCGTTTCTGGTTTTGAGCAGTATGATAAGCAGATCAGGATAGCAGGTGTTATTCTTAACCGGGTGGGCAGTAAAGATCACTATGAGTGGCTGAAACAGGTCATTGAAGAGAAATGCGGAGCGCGGGTGCTGGGCTATCTCCCTCCCGATGACACTGTCAGTATACCCGAACGCCACCTGGGTCTTCTCACTACCAAAGAAAACAGTCTGGACAGAACGTTTATACGAAGAATTACAGATCTGGTCGAGCGCCACATTGATCTGGATCTTCTGGTGAAGATGGCTTCACCGGTTTCTTTCCAGGGCACCCTTCCCCAACCGGCACAAGCGGGCGGTGATTCCCACGAACCCGCTCCTGTACGGATTGCTGTTGCCTATGATAAGGCCTTCTGCTTTTACTATCAGGATAACCTGGACCTTCTCAGGCACTGGGGAGCTCACCTTACCTACTTCAGCCCCTTGACGGATGTTTCTTTACCTGACGACGTGGATGGTATTTATCTGGGGGGTGGCTATCCTGAGCTGTTTGCCCCTGATTTAGCGGCAAACCGTGAACTTCTAAAGGTGATTAAACGATTTGCCGACAGGGGCGGCACTATTTACGGGGAGTGTGGTGGATTGATGTACCTGGGTAAAAAGATTAATGGCTTCGATAGGAAAACCCATAAAATGGTTGGTCTCTTTCCCTTCACAACCGTCATGCATAAAAAGTTGACAGCTCTCGGGTACTATACCGTTACCTCCCGAAGGAGCACTATACTCACCACAAGGGGAGACACCGCAAAAGGCCATCAGTTCCGCTATTCATCCATAGAGGGCATCCCCGAATCAACAAACAGGGTTTTTAGCCTGCGAAAAAACAGTAGTTCAAAGGTTCTGCGTGAAGGCTTTGCTTTTAAAAATGTGCTGGCGAGCTATGTGCATCTGCATTTCGGTTCAAATAGCACCCTGGCGCAGCGTTTTGTTGCGTCATGCAGGAAAAGCAGTCGTAAAGGATAAGAGAGGTTTTTCGAGCTCAGCAAGACAGGTGCATATGAAAGTTTTATTGCTGGAACATCCACGGGGAAGGTCAAACCGGCATTTTAATGATGTGGCGCACACACCACTCTCGTCTTCCCTCATGTCCGGGTATCTCTTTTCGTCCTTACGTGAACACGGTATAGAAACGGAACTGTGTGATTTCCATGCAACTAACCGTTCCCTCTCCCGCATGGTGAAGACAGTCAATGAGCGGGAGTGTGACGTCCTGGGGGTGCATCTCGTTTATTCATGGGAGAACACACAGAACATTTTACGTGCTCTCCATGAAATAGGGTCCCGTTATAAGCTGCCCATCATAGTGTATGGGTTCTATCCCACTTTTGCCTATAAAACACTTCTGGAATTGTATCCCTCCATAACCTATGTCATACGGGGGGAACCCGAGTATACCTTTTTCAAGCTTTGTTCCGTGCTTAAAAAGGGTACTGATCCAGGGTTTGTCAAGGGGATTGCCTTTAGAAGGGATAAAGCACTTGTGGTGACTGAACGTCCCCGCCCCATAGATGATCTGGATGCTTTACCTGTTCCCTACAGAACAGAAGAACAGCGTGCACTCACTCAAGACGGAATAAATGTGCTGGGGAGCAGGGGGTGCTATGGGAGCTGTAGTTTTTGCTACATTAACAATTTTTATGGTGTGAAGGGTTCATGGAGGGGAAGAACTCCAGCGAACATCTATGAAGAGGTTACCATGATCGCTGTTGTCCCTCCGGAACAGTATATTTATTTTGTTGATGCTAATTTTTTCGGGCCGGGCACGGGAGGGCAGGAAAGGGCAGTACAGATTGCAGAACACCTTAAAACGGTCAAGGGGTTTACCTTTGGTCTGGAGTGCCGGGTGAATGATGTTCGTGAGGCATCTCTCAAGCACCTCGTCGATGCGGGTCTCCGCAATGTGTTTCTTGGTGTTGAAAGTGCTTCACCGTCGTGTCTTAAACGAATAAAAAAGAATACTACCGTTCAGCAAACACACAGGGCACTGGTGCTGTTAAGAGGATACGGGATAGAGCCACATATTGGTTTTATCATGTTCGAACCGGACTCAGAGCTCCATGACATACGGCTTAATTTCAACTTTCTCATGTCCCAAAACCTGCTCGAAGGGCTGAGTAAAACGGTTGATCTGCTCTACCATCCTGAAATTGTTTTGATGGGCACCGATAATTACCGACTGCTCGAGTCAGCCGGCAGAATAGAGTTCTCCTCCCACAGTGACTATCAGGGATCATACAGCTTCAAGGATAGACGGGTCAAATGGCTTGCCGATACCATATCTCCCGTTTGCCACTACCTTTTGGAACTCATGGATACGGCCGATTCACCCCTTTATTGGCGAAACCATCGCTCGGGGGACACAACTGCTGATCATCTGAGAGAGGACTTAACTGCCTGGCTCGCTGAACTTTTTGAGAAACTGCTTGTGCGATTGGAAACTGACGATGTACCCTGTACTGACCAGGTAAAGGACCGCACTGTCAGGGATGCCATTGAAGCAGTAAACACCATTATTACCAAAACCATGGATGATACACCCGCAACTCAATACGGCGGTTTGAAACGGTGACCCAATCGTATCCTATTAATGAAAAAAACGGAAAAGAAGAGATAATCAATTTAGCCCTGGGTTACCAGGTTTCCCAGGTTCTCTTTGCCGCCGTCCATTTGGGTATCTTCAACCTCCTTGACCGGGGGGAAATGGACAGTACATCGCTAGCAAATGCTTTACAATCTGATAGAAATTCTGTAAGAAGGTTGTTGAACGTGCTCCTCGATCTGGGGTTGCTGGAGTACCGGGACCATAACTACCGTACTGCCCCAGTTGCCTCCCGCTATCTGGTAAAGGGTAAAAGTGGTTACGTGGGAAATATTGTACAGCACTCCAGTAATCTCTGGCATTTTTGGGACGGTTTGGAGCAGCAGGTAAAAACAGGATGTGCCAGGGAACCTGAGCAGGAATACCTCAATACCTTTCCCCTGAGGCTTAAAGAGTACCTGGCTGCCATGCATGACAGTGCAGCTTCAAAATCTGATAGCATAGCGGATGCCCTTTCTATAGGTGACTTCAGGAACATGCTCGATATAGGATGTGGGCCGGGTACCTATGCTATAGCTTTTGCCGAGTGTAATCCTAACCTCACTGCCACGCTTATTGATTTAGAGCCAAATCTTGTCTATGCACGGGAAAACAGCAGCAACAGCAGTGCCCGGGAAAGGATAAGAACCTGTACCTGCCAGGTACTTGAAGATAAGATTCCCGGGAGTGGCTATGATTTGGTTTTTATCTCAAATCTCATCCACATCTATTCTGAAGAAGAGGTGCGACAGATTTTTGCTAAGGCCTGGGATGTCCTGGCTCCCTTGGGTACGATGGTAGTCCATGATTATTTACTCTCTGACCCGGGTCAGGGCAGGCTTAGGGCATCTCTTTTTGATCTCACCATGCTCGTTGGAACACCGCGTGGCAGGTGTTATGGAATCGATGAGGTAAGCGCTATGCTTATGACCCTGGGGGCAGGCACGATACGGGAGATTTCCATTGACCGGGGATCTTCACTGGTAGTAGGAGAGAAGCGGTGCAGTGAAAAAAAATAGATGAAAGCAGATTCAGAACAACTCTTCCAGCGCTTTTTCTGGTACAATTGAGGAGGTATTACCTATGGCAACAATCATTGAACAGGCATGCAAGGGACGTATCACTCCAGAAATGGAGGCGGTAGCACAAAAAGAACAGGTTGAAGCTGCCTATGTAAGAGAGATGATAGCAGCGGGGAAAATTATCATTCCCCTTAATACTGTCAGAAAGAGTTCACCGGTAGGGATCGGTAAAGGGCTGGCGACCAAAGTGAATGCGAGCATTGGCACCTCATCAGACATTGTTGACATTGATGCTGAAATAAGGAAGGCCCGTGCCGCTGAGGACTGTGGTGCTGATACACTGATGGAGTTGAGCGTTGGTGGCGATTTAGACCGTATACGCCGTGAAGTTCTTGCGGCAGTCAAACTCCCTGTTGGTAATGTGCCTCTCTATCAGGCCTTCTGTGAGGCCTCCCGAAAATATAAAGATCCCAACAAACTTTCAGAAGAGATGCTTTTTGATTGCATTGAGAAGCAGTGTGCTGACGGGATCTCCTTTATGGCGATACACTGCGGCATTAATCTTTACACGGTTGAACGATTGAAAAAACAGGGATACCGCTATGGTGGCCTTGTATCAAAAGGCGGAACCACAATGGTCGGGTGGATGCTCGCCAACAAGAGGGAGAACCCCCTTTACGAAAAGTTTGATCGTGTAGTAGCAATACTGAAAAAGTATGATGTTGTTTTATCCCTGGGCAATGGACTGCGTGCCGGTGCCATTCATGATTCATTCGACCGGGCCCAGGTCCAGGAATTGATCCTGAATTGTGAGCTCGCTGAGATTGGAAGAAAAATGGGATGCCAGATGATGGTAGAAGGACCCGGTCATGTTCCCCTGGATGAGATCGAGGCAAATATCATACTGCAAAAAAGAATGAGCAATGAAGCCCCCTACTATATGCTTGGGCCGCTTGCCACTGACGTGACACCGGGTTATGATCACATCTCTTCTGCCATAGGCGCTGCGAGCTCAGCACGCTACGGGGCTGACCTTATTTGTTACATTACTCCCGCTGAACACTTAGCACTTCCCACGGAAGAAGACGTGCGTGTAGGGGTAAAGACCGCAAAAATTGCTGTCTATATCGGTGATATGAACAAGTACAAAGAATCGGGAAGGGTGAGAGACAAAAAGATGAGCAAGGCCCGGAGAGATTCTGACTGGGAGAAGCAGTTTTCCTATGCACTTTTCGAGGATGACGCACGGGAAATCAGAAACACCCGTCAACCCAATAATGAGCGTACCTGCACCATGTGCGGGGAATTTTGTGCCAATGAAGGATCCTCCCGCCTTTTTAAAAATGACCTCATTCCCGGTGAGAAGCTCTAAGGAGATGTTTGCGTGGCAAAAGCACTGATGGTTCAGGGAACAGGCTCTCATGTAGGCAAGAGCATTCTTGTTGCTGCTCTCTGTAGAATCTTCCACCGGCAGGGGTATAGAGTAGCTCCCTTTAAAGCACAGAATATGGCTTTAAATTCCTTTGTCACCAGGGACGGTGGTGAAATGGGCAGGGCACAGGTCGTACAGGCAGAAGCCGCCGGCATAGAGCCAACGGTTGACATGAATCCCGTATTAATTAAACCGCAAACTGATATCGGTGCCCAGGTAATTATCCATGGAAAGGTTATCGGGAACTTTTCTGCGGTTGAATATCATAACTATAAGCGGGAGGCCCTTAAGGCTGTCAAGGAAAGTTATAACCGGCTTAAGAAATGCTATGATCTTATGGTCATTGAAGGGGCCGGTTCCCCGGCAGAAATTAATCTCAAAAAAAATGATATCGTTAATATGCGGGTAGCTCGCATGGCCCATGCCCCGGTAATCCTCGTTGCAGATATAGATCGTGGAGGAGTTTTTGCTTCCCTGGTTGGGACCATGCACCTTTTGACGCCACGTGAACGGGCCATGGTGAAAGGTTTTGTAATTAACAAGTTTCGTGGCGACAGTACCTTGCTCACATCAGGATTAATTCAGATTAAAAAAAGAACAGGGGTGAAGGTTCTTGGTGTCATTCCTTTTTTTAAAGATATCTATATACCCGATGAGGATAGTATAGCGCTTGAGAAGAAACCGGTATGTGGTGCTCATAACGGAGTAACTATTGCCGTTATAAAATTACCCCATATTTCAAACTTTACTGACTTCGACCCACTCGAGCGTGAACCCGGGGTAACGGTCAACTATATTGAGCCCACTGATCCAATAGGCCACCACGATGTGATTATCATACCGGGGAGTAAAAATACTATTGAAGACCTTAACTTCCTTAAGCGTAATGGCTATATGGAAGATATTCGCGGACTAAAGGAAAGAGGAAGTATTATCGTGGGCATCTGCGGAGGGTTCCAAATGCTCGGTAGAACTATTAAAGATCCCGGTTCGGTAGAGAGTTCCCTTGGCTCTATTGAAGGGTTGGGGCTCCTGGACATGGAAACCCGGTTCTCAAAAAAGAAGGCTACCTTCCAGGTGGAAGCAGAAGAGATGAACCGCAACGGAGAAGATCAATTCCCTGAAACCCTACGAGGCTATGAGATTCACATGGGAAGAACAAAGCTCATGAGCGGGGAACCCCTTTTTAAAATTAGCAAAAAATCGGGAAAGCGGTGTGCGTTCTTTGATGGGGCTGTTTCACAGGATGGGAAGGTGTGGGGAACCTATATTCACGGACTATTTGACAACGATGGCTTTAGAAAAAGATTTATAAGGAAGGTCACGAGGGGGACTATACCTCCCCCCGGGGGGGGAAGTACATTTGACTACGGTGACTTTAAAGAAAGCCAGTTTGATGCCCTGGCTGATCTTATAGAAGAGAGTCTGGACATGAACTACATAAGGAAGCTTGTCGATTTAAAAATATAAAAACTGCTTATCTGTAATACTCCAGTTGCCACCCAATACGACAGTAACTTCCTGAAGTTAGGTTCTTACGCAACTAAATCTAAGCATTTCTCTTTCAGATATGGTGATGGTAGGAGCGGCTTTAAGCCGCGAATTCATCGCGCATGAATGCGCTCCTACCGAAATTTTAAACATGTCTGTTTAGAAGGTATCAAGCCCGTTTTCATCCGGGATACTGGAGTTTTGTGGATAAGCGAAAAATAAAATTAGCTGTTCCTGCCATCCTGCCGAGAACCACCTTTATTTTTCCTGCTGCGTAACATTTCTACAAACACTTCGATTTTCATTCTATTTCTGCTGTCTAAGGGTGCGGGCTGATCACCTTCAATCGTGAGGATGGGAACCTTTAGAATTTTTTTGAAGAGGGAATCTTCTATTTGCCTGAAACAAAACGACTGGACATAGTGAATCAGACCGTCAAGCTGCCTCTTTTCAACCTCTCCCGTGATATCATCAATGCGTGCAAAAATATCATAGGGG
>CALJBY010000186.1 GCA_938024025.1 uncultured bacterium | reverse complement strand
TCGCTCTCCGAAATCTGAAATCCGAATTCCGCAATGTGAGTATCCGCATTCCCTGTTCCTGACCTAACGCTGGCTAATGAATAACGAAAGTATAGGGAAAAGGACATTTCGTGTCAATGGAAAAACACGCTAACCTGTTGTGCGCACATATGTTTTTCCGTTACTCGGTGAAGGAAGATCTTTATTAATCAAGAGCCCTCACGAGACATCATACTTTTGTTCGTGTAACAGAAGATAAGGAGCTGTATAAATCATTATTTTGCTTGCCAGTCAGATGCGCTTCTGTTATAGGAACATATGAAAGACACGCTCACCCATAAGGAGGTATCATCATGAAAAGAAAAGCACAAAGGAATTATTTGATCTTATTAACTGCTCTTTTCTTCCTATTCTCTTATAGCCTTTCTTGCAGCGCAGAGAAAGGCAGCACAGAGAAAGACAGCGCAGAGAAAGTGCAGCCAACGGGACCCTATGAAACCCTGCGTGACTACATTGCTGCACTTGAAGCGCGGGGCAAGATCTTGAGAATTAAAGAGGTGGACCAGGACAAGTATGAGGGGACTGCCTTTGTTTATCGCATGCTCGATGAAAAGGGGTTAGACACCTCTCCCGGACTTATGTTTGAGAAGGTAAAGATTGACGGAGAGTGGCGGGAAAATCCCATGTACGCAAATCTTTACTGTGGCTGGGAAACTGCTGCCATGGTGTACGGCGTAGAGAATATAACAGACAACCAGGGAGAAATGTACCGGGCAACCGTAAAAAAGCTGTCAAGCTATGTGGATGAAGGCGGCCAGTGGAAACAGATAAAACCCGTCGAAGTTGACAAAAGCAAGGCTCCCTGCAAAGAGGTCATTATAAAAGGGGATGACGTAGACATCCTTAAATTCCCCTGGTTTAAAAACAACCCCGGTGATGTGGGCCGCTACATCAATACCGGTGCCATCTTCATGGAAGACCCCGTAATGGGTAGAAACGTGGGTACCTACCGCTGTCAGGTAAAAGGCAAAAAGAAGATCGGGGTCAACACGGAGACGGGCCAGCATGGCTGGCTTTTCATGCTGCATGCGAAGAGACGGGGTGAAAAGGTGAAGCAGGTGGCTATCGCCCTTGGCACGGATCCCATTGTCTATGCCATGAGTTCAACCAAGCTTGCTGATTTTGGAGAAGATGAACTGGATTTTGCCGGGGGATTCAAAGGGAAACCGGTAGAACTGGTAAAATGTGAGACGAGTGATCTCATGGTCCCCGCCAATGCGGAGATGATCATTGAGGGTGAGGTTTCCATGGACGTTGAGGATGAGGGACCTTACGGTGAAATGTATGGCTACATGGGGAAACAGCACAAAAACTTTTATATGGACATAAAGGCCATCACCCACCGTAAAAATCCGATTTTTGTCAACTCCTTCACGGGTGTTACCAAAACCTCGCACATGATTCCTTGGTCGGCAAGCTCGTATTTCAAATTAAAAAAGCTGATTCCCAATATGGTCGACATGTATGATCCCCACGAGGCTATCGGGTTAAAAGTCATCAGTATTAAGAAACGGTTCCCCGGTCAGGGAATAGCGGCGGGCCAGATTGCATCCGGGCTCCCTACGGGCAAAATCTTTATTATCGTGGATGACGATGTTGATGTAACCAATATCACTGAAGTACTCCATGCGGTTTCCACACGGTGGCAACCCCACCCGGCCACCCTCATTATCCCCCAGGCTGCCTCCTTTGCCATAGATCCGAGTATGCCCCAGAGAATGCTAACCAGTAAGATTATTATTGATGCAACCCGTCAGCTTCCTCCCGAAGGGGGACCAAAAAAATGGTCCCCGGTGAGCCGTGTTCTTCTTGAGGAGAAGGCCCCTGAATCCTTTGAGCTGGTGAATGAGAAGTGGGCTGAGTACTGGAAGAATTGGGAAGAGTAAAGGAAGGGGGTCAAGTCTACGTTTGACTCTTGCTAAAAGAAAATGCCTAAATGAAAAAACTTAAACCACGAAGATACACGAAGAAAAACTAGAGAACAAAGAAGACAGGAGACAGAATATTTGAACCACGAGGTGCACGAAGAAATGCCTAAAATTAAAGACTAACAAACAATGCATCCAAAATCTAAAATCCAAAATGTGAAGGCTCCATGAGACTGCCATGCCCTTGGGGTAACAATGACTGTAAGATTATATCTCACCTGAGTTCGCTTTTATGGTTTTTCTGTCGAACTGGCTTACAATGATTCTGCCCTTTACTTTCCACACCCACACCCCAAAGAGCGCATTAACAAGTCCCTTCACAAGGAAGGGACTTTCATATGAAACAGTATCAAAAAGATAACCGGACGACTGCAGAAAAAGGATAATCCCCAGGGTTCCCACGGTATTGAGTCCACCCAACACACTCCCCAGTAACGGTTTAGGCGCTGCATCCGAAGCCAGGGTATTAGTAGCCACGATAGCTCCATTCTTACCAAAACTCAGTAAGCACACATAAAGAATCATCACGTTTGAAAAGGGATTGTGTGTTGTGGCAATCAAAAGGTATCCGATCCCGGAGACAATGAGTGTACCGATGAGAACGGGAGTACGTCCTATGCGATCGAGCAGTATTCCTATCGCGGAATAGCTGATGAGGCTGAAGAGACTACCTGACATCAGGATGATACCTCCCCTGGCGGTGGCTTCAAAGGTGGTATACCCGAACGTGTGAGCGACACTCACCATCCACACCATAAGGAGGGTTGAGGGTATGGCAAGGTCGGCACGGGAGACAAAAGCTGCACAGTAACTCGCCTTCAGGGTAAAACTTTTTGAAACCGTGCGATATATCTCCTTAATGCCTGTCTTTTCAGTTTGCTTCCCCTGCATCCTGTCTACCAGACCTACCCGGGCAACAAGCATTCCCAAAAGGCTCAACAAGCCTCCAAGATATAAAAGCCCCAGGATACCTATGGCGCTGGCAATCTGGGTGAAGAGCCCATAGACACACAGTGCACCCAGAGAGATCATAAGGGCATGGAGTGCCATTCCCTTGCCCCTTCCCTGCTCAAAGGTATAGTCAACTACCATGGTGACAAATTGGGGATGGCTAAAAACGATACCAATGCCAATGGCGAAACGGATCACATAGGTGCACAGGATCTCTCCGCTCAGAGAGTTCATTCCCAGGGCTAGTGCAATAGCTTTACTATGACCGAACACCACATAGAAGATGAAACATAAAGCAAAGCCCAGGATGATGAGTATTCTCCGACCATATTTGTCGGATGCAACCCCCACTAATCCGATGAGCAGAAGGGTTGCAAGCTGGCTCATGTTCTGCAAACCCGTGTTAATTGATCCGGCAAGATCCGGGGGGATCCCGACAATCTCTTTTAAAAAGGCAGGCTGAATCACTGCGGGAAGCGTCATAAGGCATCCCATGATCCAGCTTGCCAGGTAGAGACTGAAAAAATGTGCTCCGGTCAAACCCACGGGGATTTCAATCCCCGCAAATTTCTTATCTGTCCTTTGCTGCATCCGTGGCCCTTATTCCTGTGGTCGCTGGAATGGAGGTGAGTTGTCACTAAGGATGAACGTTCACCTGCTTGAAGAAATAAAAGCGTATCGGGGTAACCTACGCTCAAAACATCAGGTGACCTTTATTTTCACCACGTTCTATGGTTTCCTGCCAACTACTATTTTGCAGTTGAGATAGGTTTCCCCTTTTTTCCTCAATGGCTTGGTTGTAATAGCAGCAAATCCGGCATCTTTCATCCATTGACGTATTTCTCCCACTGTTCTGGCATCGCCGGTATTTCGCTCTACCATAAGTTCAAGGGAAAAAAAAGCGGGAAAGAGGGGGCCTGTGCGATCTTCATTAAGCATCATTTCATTCACAATGAGCACTCCCCCGGCTGGAAGAGAAGAGAAAACTTTCTTAAGGAGCATCCTGCACTCAGGCTCATCATAACCATCAAGGACTGTAGAGATAAGTGCAACATCTGCCCCCCCGGGCAACTCGTCTGTCAGTAAGTTTCCCTCTTTCACCGTGACCTTCTTTGCAGCTTTATAGAGCTTGACGCGCTCACGTGCAACGGCACACACCGCCGGCATGTCAAAAACAATGGCGTTTAAGTGTGGCTGTGCTTTAACCGCCATAATCGAGAAAATGCCTGTCCCTCCTCCAATGTCCAGCAAAAGACTGTGTTTCGAAAAATTGTACACTGCAGGGAGCACTTGAGCCTGGCGGTGGCTGAATGCTTCTTGTGCCAGCATCACCCTGCGAACCAGCTCATGCTGGCGTCCATCAAGCACCATGGCAGTGTCTGAAGCGTGAGGGGAGTCTTTTTGAAAGAGCGAAAGTGAACGGTTTTCCCTTATAACGGTTTCATAGCGTCCCCATGTTTCAGAGACATCGTTAACGATGCTCAGGTAATCTCCGAAATACTCCGGTTTCCCCTTAACCAGGAATGCGGCGGACATTTCTGTGTTGGAGAATTTTTCATTCTGTTTTTTAAGGAGGCCACACGCAACCAGGGCGTTTAACAGCCGTCCGAGAGGCCGGGGATGCAGGTGCAATTTCCTGGCAAGGGTTTCAACAGCAGCAGGTTTTTTAGAGAGAAGGCTAAAAACATCAAGCTCATTTCCTACAAAGAGGGCCTTGCTTACTTGAAATGCCATCGCCATTTTGAAAAGATCGTCCTTATTGGCCTTTACCTTCGTAAGATCTTTTTTCATAGTGTCCCTCCTTCTTTTCTATTGGATAGTGCCACTCTGTCTGGAGCTTACCATTTTGATCATATTCCTTTCGAGCAATAAATTTCCCATCTCTGTAGGTTTTGG
>CALJBY010000185.1 GCA_938024025.1 uncultured bacterium | reverse complement strand
CCGGCTGTAGTCCGGCAGTAATTTCTATAAATTCTTCCCCCTCCATGCCGATCTCAACCGTTCTTTTGAACACCTGCTGATCCTTGATGATTAAGACAATTTGTTCGTTTCCCTGGACGAGAACGGCACTTTTGGGAACGGTAAGTATCTGCCCGCTGTTTTCAAGGAGGAAATCCAAATTTGCCGTCATCCCCAGTTTGAGTATCTTATCGGGAGTAGTAATATGCACTTTCACCCGGTAGGTAATGCCTACATCTCTCCTGCTGACTGTTGCTGAAGCAATTTCTCTCACGACTCCCTTATAGGTTTTGTCCGGATAGGCATCCACCGTAATGAGAGCTTCCTGTTCCACATGTACTTTACTAATGTCTACCTCGTCAATATCAGCATATACTTCAAGGTTGCTCAGATCTGCAATCTCAGCTATGGGAGTAGGAACCGAGAAAGTGCCTCCACCCAGGGCGCCTGCCACGATCTCCCCTACCGTTACATTTTTGCTTACGATAGTGCCGCTTAGGGGAGCAGTAAGCGTTGTAGATCCCAACCGGGCACGAATGAATGCATGGTTGGCCTGGTTTTGCTTGATCAACGCCCTTCCTACATCATAGGCCTGTTGAGCAGTATCCAATTGCTCCGTTGAAACAAACCCTTTTTTGAAGAGCTCCTTGACTCTGGTTAAATTTTTCTCAATAGTTACCAGATTGATTTGTGCCTGGTTGAGGGCCTCCTGTGCTTGACTGAGCTGTGCCTTGAGTTCGGCATCTTCCAGTTTAATGAGCACCTGGCCTGCATGCACCTCATCCAACTCATCAAATAATACAGCAGCAACCCTGCCGGCGATTTTTGACCCAACTTTAACCCGTCGGGGGGAATCAATCGAACCTGCATATGAAATGCTTTGCGTTATTTCTCCGAGGGATGCCTCAGCAGTTTTTACCTTGACCGTTTCATCTGATAGATAGTTGAAGGAAAAGAGTGCTGCCAGCACAATGATCAAGAGTACGAGAACTATAAAAACTTTTTTGGTTTTTGTCATAATACCTCACTTACGTTTAATTATAAGAGCTAGCGTGTTTGCAAGCCAGTCAGCCTGCAGGCAGTTTATTCATAGTGCAGGGCAACAATCGGGTCGAGACTGGCAGCTTTAAACGCAGGATAGACGCCGAAAAACGTACCTATTGAAAATGCAAAAAGCATTGCCACCACCAAGGCGATATACGAAATACCAAATTCAAAGGTGGGGTAGATGAAGGAGATACCATAGGATACAATATAGGACACGCCGATGCCAATCAGCCCTCCCAAAAGGGAGATGATAATTGCCTCTGCCAGAAACTGCAACAAGATATCATTGTCTTTTGCGCCGACGGCCTTACGAATACCAATTTCCTTAGTCCTCTCGGTCACGGCGACCGTCATAATATTCATAATGCCAATTCCCCCCACCACGAGGGAAATAGCTGCTATAGCCCCCAGCATGATAGTGAGAATGGAAGTGATTTGATTGAAAATATCGAGGGTTTGCCCCTGGCTCTGCACATAAAATTCATTTTCATCAAGATCCCTTGACAGAATACGTGTAGTTTCAGCAATGGAATAATCGATGTGGTTTGCTTGAGGAACCTTGGCCATAATCATGTTGAGTTCAGTAGTGTTGAAAAATTTCTTGGCAGTGGTTATGGGCATAAAGATGTAATCGTCTAAATTGATGGTAAGCAGTAATCCCTTTTCTTCCATGAGCCCGACTATCTGAAAATTTCTTCCATTAATGGCGATTTTTCTTCCGATGGGGTCAACGTTTCTGAACAGGTCCTTCTTGACGGTGTGACCAATAACGCAGACCTTACGGTTGGAAACAAGATCACTTTTGGTGAAAAAACGTCCCTTTTCCACCTTCCAATCTCTCACCAGAGGGAAATCAGGTGTCGTCCCGGTCATAACAGTAGTTCCCCGAGAGAGCTTACCGTACTTTACCAAAGCCCCTTTATTTATGATTGGTGCAGTGACGATGCCATAGCTGCTTTTTTGAGCCATTTCTTTGGCATGGTTCGTCCTCAACTTGCTGACTGCGAAGGCGAGCATTTGCTTGTTGGGATCAGCAGGAAAGACAAAATAGATGTTGGAGCCTAAGGACTTAATGCTTCCGGTAACCTGACTTTTTACTTCCAGTGAGAGGGAGGTTAAGAGCACAATAGATGCGACACCAATGATGACTCCCAACACAGTAAGGAGTGATCTCAGCTTATTGGCTATCAGTCCCTCGCATGATACTTTTAGGGTTTCACTAACTTTCACTGTTGTTCTTTCCTATCCCGGGGAAAGCGTTTCTCATATTCTTTGAGGGCGCATTTACTTTCCTCTACCACTTCTTCTTTAACGATCAAACCATCACTGAAATGAATAATTCTCTCTGAATGCTGGGCAATGTAGCGGTCATGGGTAACCATAAGGATTGTCATACCTTCCCGGTTGACCTTCTGAAGCAATGCCATAATCTCTAAACCGGAGCGGGAATCTACATTTCCCGTTGGTTCGTCGGCCAATATAATAGCGGGGTCATTGACCAGGGCACGGGCAATGGCAACCCGCTGTTTCTGTCCCCCTGAGAGCTCATTCGGTTTGTGCATTACCCGGTTTTCCAGCCCGACGGTTTTTAAGAGGGCCAGGGCTTTCTCCCGGGAGTTATGCTTTGGCTGATCGCTGTAGAGGAAGGGAAGGGACACATTTTCCAGGGCATTTATGCGTGGCAGGAGGTTAAAACTCTGGAAAATGAAACCTATTTTCTTGTTCCGTATGTACGCCAGCTCGGAGCGGTCCATGTTCGAGGTTTCTATTTCATCAATTTTGACGATGCCTTCGGTGGGATGATCCAGACAGCCAATGATATTCATGAGGGTAGACTTACCCGAACCGGAAGGGCCCATGATTGAAACAAATGATCCTTTTTCAACGCCAAGTGATACTCCCATTAAAGCAGGAACGTCAATGGCACCCAGTTCATAGGTCTTTTTTACATCTGTAACACTAAGAATCATAATGAAAACCTTTCCTTACTAACATATCATAATAACTGATTTACAAGGATTTTTCAAGCAGCTTTTAGGTGCCTGTAACACCTGAGGATGGTGAGGAGGGAAGTATTAGGTGTTCGTAAAGATGTCTACCCCCTTGAGAGGATGCCATCTCTGCCATGTGCCCTTATCATAAAACAAAAAATAGTACCGTGGATTGTCCAGTGGCTCAACAAATGCCACCACAATGGATTTTACACCATCCCCTTCCATTTCATCCAGGGTTATTGTTACATCAGGAAGGTGAAAGGTTTCTCCTTTTACAAAGGTACGGTTGAGGGAGAAGAGTTTTTCGGTGTTGGTCTCAAAAAAATACCGGGTTGGGTGGGAGATTCTCAGGTGATGGTCATCTATGATCTGCACGGTAACTGCACCATCAAAGGGTGATAGGGGATACACCTTCATACCTGCTTCTTTAACATGGAGCACTGCAGCTGAGAGGTTATTATCAAAGGCCGACAGGGGATAGTGGGGAACCTGCCACTCCGGATACTGATAGTAGAGATCAAAGTAGAGTGCGAGATACATGTAGTTCTCACCTGAAAGACCCAGCTCGGGCATACCTACTGCAGGAAAGTTTAATATAAAAAGTTTATCCCGGGACGTTTTATGGGGAATAATTTTATTGAGAGCAGTATGAAAGTGCTCATAGGTTGTCTGCAAAACTTTATCGTGTTCCCGGGCCTGGATAACATTGGTGATGGGGGGTAGCATCAGGGCAGTGACAAGAAAGAAGAGTGCAAGCCCTTTTTTCCCGAACTGCACTATTGCCAGGGCAGCAAGGTAGGCAAAGCCGATAGAGGGAATGATTAAAAGACGATCATTAAGCGGCGGGACAACGATAAAGGGGAGGGGAAGCATTATCCACAGTGTGCACAGGCGAATCTCGGGGAAACGGTCCTTCTGCTTCCAGATGCGTGTTACGAGATAACCTACAATCAGAAGAAGTACGGCAACAAGGGCCCAGTAGCGAGCAAGGAAATCGGGTCCTGCTGAGGCAAACACACCACCGTAAAAAAGGGAACAGAGATAGGTGGTGGCGGCTTTCAGGAAATCAAGGGGGTAATCTTGCAGCACGCGTTCTCCATACCAGTAACTGCCGTATCCATACACTTGGTAGAACAGATAATAGCAGCAGTTGATGATACAGAGCGTAAGGTATACCTTCCATCGGGAACTGATGAGGTCCTTCAGTTTTTTAAACCGTATCCAGTCATAGGTAAAAAAGAAAACAGGGAATATAAAAGCAATTTCCTTGGTGAGGAGTGCGAGGATGTAGGAACAGAAGAAGAGTATACTAAAAAGAGGTTTTTTCTTCTCATGAAAACGCACATAACAGATGAAACTTACTACCAGGAAGGTAGCACAGATTATATCATTCCGGGAGGCAGGCCAGCGCACGGTCATGTAGTGACAGGGCTGCAGGGCGAAAACCAGCGCTCCACAAAAAGCGGTCAGGTCATGCTTGCACAAAGCCCTGTAGAAGGCGTAGAGCAGCACAACCAGAAGCGCATACAAGATAACATTGTGCACATGATAGGGAACAGGGTTGCTCCCCCAGAGAGTATAGTCAAACAGATGACTTAAGGTTGCAACAGGACGAAGGTATCTAATGCGCCAGTTCGTGTTAGTCCACCAGGGAACAGCTGTCATTTGTGTATAGTAGGTTGCTTCTTCGGGAGCCCTAATGAAGCTGAAGAGGTTCATCTCTCTTTGATTGCTTGTAATGAGCTTGAGCATCTCCTGCTGGGCATAATCATCAAAAACGAAACCTGCATCAAAGGTATGGGCATATACCATGAAGGTTATAAAAATGAGAAATGCGATGTGGAATGATGGCTTATTGAATCGTTTTATAGGCATTGCTGGTAGCTATCCGTGATGAATAATAGAAGCGGATTCCGGATGGAGATGCTCACCGTAAAAAGAGCATCTGTCTTATAACTGACTATTTTTTCAGGATTATTGTAAAGACAGTATAATCAAGGGATGACAAATGGTCAAGCTTAAAGTGTGGATTGGGCGTGATGCAGGATTTCGTACTGCAGATGGGAAAGCTAACCAAACATTTTTGACCGGTTTCATGCCTCGCAAGCCCCGCCTTGCTTGCCCGGTTACAAGCGAAGCTTATTTAACTAGGGTAGGCGAGGAGCTTCACATTTCGGTAGGAGCGCATTCATGCGCGATAAATTCGCGGCTTAAAGCCGCTCATGGCATAAATGTATCTGAAAGAGAAATTCTCACATTTAGCTGCGTAAACATCTAGAGAGGCCGCCTGCAGTACTCTCGTATACTCTCACCGGTGAGCGGTTTTTATGAAAGAGCCCCGGGTGCCACTAATAGCTAAAGTTCACCTTAAACCCATCTCCCAAGGCTTGTAGATTATTATCATACCGCCTGGCGAAGACGGAGCTGAAACCGGTGAAAAGATTGGCGGGGGAGACCTTATTCCAGGTAATAATGATATTTCCCTGAGTATCAGTGGCAATAGAGGGGGCAGAATTTACCCCAGCACCCTGGCTCACTTGCATTTCACTAGAGAGATAGCCTTCAGTGCTATCAACTTCTTTAAGGTAAATATGACTGCTGACAAGGTTGCGGCCTCCCCAGGTGACTAAGAAATTCCCTTCACTATTCACGGCAATGTCAATGCCGGAGTTGAGAAGGGTATTGCCGGCATCCACAAAAGCGGAGGGAACGTACACTGACCGAACTCCTAACTGTATAGGATCTTCTGCAGGCGTTTCCGTGCCAGGAAAAAGTTCAGCATTGATTCTGACTTTGAAAGAAAGGATATCGATGCTGTTCCAGACAATAATCATCGTACCACTCTCATTAACGGCAACAGCAGAGTTAAATCCCATGCCTACCAGTTGCTTATCATAACCGCTTACTACGGACCCTGACGTAGAATACTTGCTGTAGAAGATGGCAGTGCGAGGAAGCGGTATGTTGCCTAGAATAAAGGGGACCAGTCCCGTTTCTGTCCAGGTTACTACAATGTTACTTTCTTCATCAATGGCAATGGACGGGGCATAGTAAAAAACGGGTTTGACGGTTATCTGACTCACGGAAAGGGGATTATTTCCTTCATCCGTTGCGGGGATTGTAATAGAATCGTCTATATTGTCTACCACTTTCACTGGAGTGCCTACCGTCCCACTGGAGTCAATTACCACAAGATAAATACCCGATTCAAAAGTGCTTATGTCAAAGTAACTCCAGGCAATGGCAATGTTATCACTGCTGTCAACTGCCACAGCGGGTGATAAGGGAAAGGTGAACAGATTGAGTAAGTCATCTTCTTGCTGTGGCGAAATGGCCGTTACCTGCAAAGGCCCTGTAGCTGCAGCGCCTGCCTGAAAGGGAGGTCCTACCTTTGTATAGACCACCTGGGGGGTGGTGGCAGTAGAGTTAAGTCCATAGGAACACCAGGCAATGACAGCATTATCGGCACTGTCAGTTGCGATGTCAGGGTCATAATTTAATAGAGAGGAAACATCAGAAGATGAGTTAACCCAGAATTCTGTGCTATCAATAGGGGTCCCGTTTGCGTCGTATTGTTTCGCCAGGATGCCAGGCAGGTGTCCCAGACCGAGATAACCCCAGGTAATGGTAAAGTTATCAGTGCTGTCGCTTGCCACGGCGGGTAGTGCATTGACATCAAGCAAAGAGTTGGGGCTGATTGACTGAGAATAACCGTCTCGTCCGCTTCCCCCCAAAAGTAAAGCAATGAGAAGGGCAGAGCAAGTGAATAGGACTATCTTTTTCATATTGGACTCCTCCTGTGTAGTTTCAAGCAGTTAAACTATTCTGTTTTTCCCCTTCTCTATCGGAACATGGTTGTTTTTACTTTAATACTTTAATAAATTTAAGATAGTTTCTCACTATTCATTTTTTTTGTCATTCTTTCCTAAAAAACAAAAGATTTTATAATGTTTCTTATGGATAGTATATAAAGGGGGACGTTGGTGCAGAAATTGCTTATAGTAAGATCGTATTCCAATATACCCCGATGAAGGCGGTTTATCACGGTGCAACCTTCTTGTGGGAGGCTAAAATCCAAGGCGTCGAGACAAACCTTTCAATCAAGGGTTACATTTGAGATGCATATACCAATCGCAGCTAAA
>CALJBY010000184.1 GCA_938024025.1 uncultured bacterium | reverse complement strand
CATCCTCGCTGTGGGGGCTATCATTGACAAGCCCTGGGTAGTTGACGGCCAGATAGTGGTGAGGCCCATTATGAATGTGGGATTAACCTACGACCACCGTACCATTGACGGGGCGGCGGCAGGACAGTTTATGCAGACACTTAAAATGTTTATTGAAAACCCCATGATGTGTCTGGCATAAAACCATTTTATTTACGAAATCAACACTCATGCCCTTTCGGGGTACCACGAAGCATGAAAATTGATGACTTCCCTCTCCTCCGGGGGAGAGGGTTAGGGTGAGGGGGCATAGCAAATCTATTTTCGCATCAAATACATCACGAGAAAGGAAGGTAGCTAAGATGTCTGTTAATGTAACCATGCCCAAGTTGGGCCTTACCATGGAAACGGGTAAGATCATCGAATGGAAAAAACAGGAAGGTGAGAAGGTACAGGAAAAAGAAATTCTCCTGGTGGTTGAGACCGAAAAGATCACCTACGATGTGGAAGCCCCGGCCAGCGGAATGCTTCACATCATCTCACCGGTCGAGTCAGAGGTTCCCGTTGCAGAGCTGATCGGGGTAATCGCAACAGATCAGGCCGAATACGACAAGGTAGCCGCCGCAGGGGCGCCTGCCGCAGCACCGGCTGCTACTGAGCAGCCCGCGGCCGCTGAAAAACCTGCCGCCGCAGCACCCGCACAACCGGCCCAGGCCGCAGCGGCTTCGCCACCATCGTCGGCCCCGGCTGTCGATGCAAGTACTATCCATGTGGTGGTCATCGGCGGAGGACCCGGTGGATACCCCGCTGCCATTCGCGCCGCCCAGATCGGGGCACAGGTTACCATTATCGAAAATCGTGACATGGGAGGTACCTGCCTCAACAGGGGATGTATTCCCACTAAGGCCCTCCTGCAGTCCGCACGTTTTCTTACCCAGATGAAGACAGCTGAAACCTTCGGTGTGGTCACCGGTGACGTGAAGATCGACTTTGCCAAGGCCATGCAACAGAAGGCAAAGGTTGTAAAGAGGCTGGTGGTAGGTGTTGGCTCCCTCTTGAAAAGTAATACCGTTAAGATAGTAAAGGGAACTGCAACCCTGACTGATCCCCAAACGGTAGTGATCAAAGAAACAAACGAACAGATTAAGGCAGACCGTGTGATCATTGCCACCGGTTCCGTCCCCGCAAAGCCCGAAGTTGACGGAATAGATCTTCCCGGTGTAATCACCACTGACGATGCCCTGGAGCTTACCGAGCTTCCCAAGTCCATCATCATTCTTGGAAGTCACATTTTTGGAGTGGAGTTTGCCCAGATTTTTCACGCCATGGGCTCCCAGGTAACCATTGTGGAAACCGGCCCCCAGATCCTTGCAGGAGAAGAAGCGGAACTGGTAAAGGGCTATGCCAACCAGATGAAGAAAGACGGTGTCACCATCCTCACCCAGGCACAGCTTAAAAAGATTGCTGCAAAAGATGGCGGCTTAAGCCTCACCTATGCCGATGCCACCGGTGACAAAGAAGTGGTTGCGGAAAAGATCCTCTGCGGTGGTCAGCCGCAACCTTACTCTGACGGGCTGGGCATCGATACACTGGGCATTAAGACCGGTTCGGACGGAGCTATCACGGTCAACAACATGATGGAAACAGGTGTGTCCAACGTTTATGCCATCGGAGATGTCATCGGCGGGCTCATGTTCGCCCATGTGGCAACCGCTGAGGGAGTGTGCGCCGCTGAAAATGCATTGGGAATGACCAAGCGGATGAACTACCGTGCTGCCCCGCGCTGCCTCTACACCACCCCCGAGCTGGCAGGTGTAGGACTCACCGAACAGGAGGCCAAGGCTCAGTACGGCCAGGTTAAAGTGGGTCGTTTTCCCTTTGTTGCAAGCGGAAGAGCCCTTTCCATGGGAGACACCACCGGAATGGTCAAGGTCATTGCAGAACCGAAGTACGGCGAGGTGGTAGGTGTCCACATCATGGGACTTCAGGCCACCGAGCTTATTGCCGAGGCGGTATTGGGTATCCAGATGGAGGCAACCTTTGAAGAATTCGGCCGGACAATTCATGCCCATCCGACCCTCTCAGAAGGCATAATGGAAGCGGGACTTGACATTGCAGCCGAGGCAATCAACATGCCGGCAAAGAAGAAGTAACAAGCGATTAAAGACCCAAACCATACCAGTCGAGCACAAAAAATCCTGCCTCCTCACGGGCAGGATTTTCTATAGAGGGGTCAAACCTACACTATTTACTCAAGAGTAAAGAGTGTAGGTTTGACCCTTAGGAATTTATTATGTCCCAACCCATTTCCAGGTCCAGTTGGCGTTTATTAGACACAGGTTTTTTAACCGGTTATGAAAACATGGCCATAGACGAGGCTGTTTTCATAAACTGCCAGCAGAAAAAATCACCGCCCACCCTCCGCATCTACGGGTGGATCCCCCCTGCGGTATCCCTGGGCTATTTTCAGAAGGCTGAAAATGCCGTGGATTTAGAGGCCTGCAAGAGGCGTGGGGTTGATGTGGTAAGACGCTTAAGCGGGGGAAGGGCTGTGCTTCACCATCATGAGCTTACCTATTCCCTCATTTGCCGGGAAGGAACTTCTCCACTTGGGAGCTCTGTTTTAGAAACCTACAAAACCATCAGCGAGTGTTTGATCAGCACATTGAAAGATCTCGGCCTTCAGGTCCAGTGGGTTGCCTCCCGTGAAAAACACACTGCTGCACAGGAAAAGGACAAAACGGCAAGCTGTTTTTCCTCCCCCTCATGGTATGAGATAACCGTTGAAGGGAAAAAGATTTGCGGCAGTGCACAAAAGAGAGGGGATGGGGTTCTACTGCAGCACGGATCCCTCCTGATTGACTATGATCCTGAGTTGCTGGCCGAGGTACTTCTTTCGAGAAAGGGGGAAGAAGAATTTCTCACAGAGATACGCACCTCCACAACTGCAATAAACCGGCACCTCTCTCAGAAAATAGACTTCGATCAACTAAAAAAACTGGTCCTCAAAAGTTTTAAGGACCAGCTGCAAATCTCCCTCACACCAGGTGAGCTTTCAGAGCACGAAGCTCAACTAAAAAACCACCTCCTCAAAGAAAAATACGCAACCGACAACTGGAATCTCCACCGACAAAAAGGGGACGGTTCTATTTAATCAGGAACCTTTCATATGTCCAATAGCCCAGGCTGCATGTGAACTTACCATTAAAAATAACAGAGAAACTTCCCCTTTTATATGCCCTTTTCTTTACGACACATGGAGCTGAACGAGGCAACAAAGCGGCTCAAAAGTTTTAAGCATTCATCTTCCTGTAAACAAAACAGACCGGCAACGCCACAAGGCCATAGGCAACAAGACAGCATACACCCCACATGCTGATCCATTTCAGGCAGGTCGTCACAGCCATCCCCCAGGCCAGCATATCCATTCGCAACGGGTAGTTCGACATGATAATGACGGCCATAATATTTTCAAACCAGTCAAGCACTAGAGGAAGCAGGGCCGCAGCACATAACCGCGAGCCCTTTTCGCCATGTGCATATCCCAGGGAAAGATTTATACCAACCAGGAATAAAACGCTGTACACAAGCGGCCACATAATGTCAATGGTCAGCCAGACCTTAATATATGCCCTGCGGCCCTCTTCGCCATAGGCCTCTGCCATTTCATAGACCCTGTCCGGCTGTGGAAAGAAACTGAGCCCCACACTACCCACATCACGGGAGTAAACCTCGGTATCTGCTTTCATGCGGGGAAGAAAATACACAATGAACGTGACAAAGAGTATACAGGCTATCAGAAGAACCGGGATATTTGAAATTTTATTAAGGAAAGCATTGATGCCGTTCATGTGCTTCCTGCCTCTTGTTGTCTGTCGCACGTTTGCTGGCAAATGATCAATAATAAGAAGTGGTTTAACAGATCAAGCATAGAAAAATAATGATTGTGTGTCAATCATCATGTTAAACTTTTTTGTGTGGGCATGGAAGCACAGTTATGCGCAGTTGTGGGCCTGGGTGTATGCAGAGTGAGATGCAGATCCAACACTATGTTACAAGCCTTTTATATTTTCAATAGCCCAGGAAGCGTGTGAACGTACCAGTATATCTTCGTCCTTTGCAGCTACCTCAAGGCAAGGCAAAGCCTTTTTGTCACCAGCATTACCCAGTGCTACAGCAATGTTTCTTCTCAAATATCTTCTACCCCCCATAATAAAACCAAACATAGTAGAGCCGTATTTTGTTTCATATTCCTCTTCACTTACATTCATCATGGGAATGAGCTCCGGGTAAATCGTTTCATCAGGTAATTTATCCCGCTCATTAATGGTAAGCTTCTTATTATAAGGGCAAACATCGCTACAGACCGTGCAATTGCCTGTCCTGACACCTATCTTATTTCTCGCTTCAAGGGGAATATCTGCTTTAAGATGACACAAATAATAGATAATACACTGATCGACCCTGAAGCTGTTGGATGTAGAGAGGGCTCCTGTAGGACATGCATCAATACAGCGTGTACATTCTCCACAATCACCTTTTAACGGGTTGTCAGTTTCAAGTGGGGCATCAGTAATAATTGTCGAAAGGGAAATCCAGCTGCCAAGCTTCCTGTTGAGAACAAGTGTATTTTTGCCCTGTATCCCGATACCGGCCTCGAGTGCTTTGATCTTCTGGGGAAATCCGGTAAAGGGCGATTCAGCATTGAATCCTTTGGCCTTGAGAAATTCTATAGTTTGGTCGGACTGTGCCACTGCCCTGTTAAGTATATTCTGATTAAGGTAAAAATTTCCGATTGCTCCGTGTGGGCCATCGTTTTCGGTAAAGGGATTCATCCCAAAAAAAGAATTTCTACCAAAGACTATAACGACCTTTGCATCATCAACAAAATCACTTGCATCAAATACATTGGCATTTCCCATTCTTTGATTTGCCTGTCCGAGAGTCTCCAGGGTGGCCACTATTCGTTTCTTGTCATCTGTACTAAAAGAAG